>CALRKX020000045.1:0-10614 GCA_943368305.1 Erythrobacter sanguineus | reverse complement strand
GCGCCCCTTGAAGGCAAAGTCCTTCTTCAGCTTGACCGCCCAGCCAAGCCCCGCCTCATCCGGCGTATGGTCGGGGCCGATATCTCCGGCCCAGGCGCGATAGCCCTTTTCCAGCCGCAGGGTTTCAATGGCGCGGTATCCGGCATTGATCAGCCCGTGCTTTGCCCCCGCCGCATGCAGGGCGGCATAGACATTGGCGGCGCATTCCACCGGGCAATGCAGCTCCCAACCCAACTCGCCGACATAGGTGACCCGCAGCGCCCGCACCGGGGCACCGGCGATGCCGATGGTCTGCACCGTGCCAAACGGGAAAGCGGTGTTCGACACATCGGCGCGCGTCACCTCGGCCAGAATATTCCGCGCCTTAGGCCCCATCAGCGACAGCACTGAATATGCCCCCGTCACATCAACCAGTTGCGCGTTCATCCCCGCCGGAATGGTCCGCGCGATCCAGTCGAAATCATGGGTGGCAAAGCCGGTGCCGGTCACGATGTAATATTCGTCATGGCGAAGGCGGGCGACGGTCAGGTCACATTCAATCCCGCCCCGGTCGTTCAGCATCTGGGTATAGATCAGGCTGCCCACGGGTTTCGCCACGTCATTTGCCGCGATCCACGACAAAGCCGCCTCGGCATCCGGGCCTTTCAGCACGAATTTCGCGAAAGAGGTCTGGTCGATCAGCACCGCCGCCTCTCGCGCGGCCTTGTGCTCGCGCGCCACGGCCGTGTGCCAGTTCGGGCGTTCGTAGGTGTAGATATCTTCGGCCAGCTCGCCAGGTGCTGCGAACCAGTTGGGGCGCTCCCAGCCCAGTTTCTCGCCAAACACCGCGCCCCCCGCTTTCAGCGTGTCATACAACGGTGAGCGGCGGTTGGGGCGGCCAGAATGGTGTTCCTCACTTGGCCAGGCCATCGTGTAATGCTTGCCATAAGCCTCATAGGTCCGCTTTCTGATCCAGTCGGTATCAAAATGCGGGCGGCCAAAGCGGCGGATGTCGGCGGGCCAGAGGTCAAACGGAGCATCGCCCTTGGCCACCCATTCCGCCAGCGCCATGCCCGCGCCACCACCACTGGCGATGCCAAAGGCGTTGAACCCCGCACCGACAAAGAAATTCCGCTGCTCGGGCGCCTCGCCCAGAATGAACATGCCGTCGGGGGTGAAACTTTCCGGGCCGTTGATCATCTGCTTGATGCCCGCGTTTTCCATCAGCGGCACGCGGCCCAGCGCCAGTTCCATGATCGGGGTGAAATGGTCGAAATCATTGTCCAGAAGCGTGTAGTGGAATCCGCTTGGCAGGCTGCCGTCGCGCCACAGCTTCGGGTTCGGTTCATAGCCGCCCATCACCAGCCCGCCGACCTCCTCCTTCCAATAGGTCAGCCGGTCGGGGTCGCGCAGCGTGGGCAGTCCACTTGGCACGCCTTCGATTTTCTCGGTGATCAGATATTGGTGCTCTACCGGCACCAAGGGCACGTTCACCCCATGCGCTGCGGCAAAGCGGCGGGTCCACATGCCCGCGCACAGCACCACCTTTTCGCAGTTTATGAATCCATGTTCGGTTTCAACACCCTTTATCACGCCTTCGTCGATCTGCACCCGCAGAACCTTGGTATCTTCGAACAGCTTGGCCCCCGCCATCCGCGCGCCCTTGGCCAAGGCCTGCGTAATGTCAGACGGGCTGGCCTGCCCGTCGGTCGGCAGATAGGCGGCCCCGACCAGATCGTCGATCGTCATGATCGGCCACAGATCCAGTGCCTCGCGCGGCGTCAAAAGCTGCATGTCCAGCCCGAACGAATGCGCCGTGGTTGCCTGCCGCTTCACCTCGGTCCAGCGTTCGGCATTGCAGGCAAGGCGCATGCCGCCGTTCATCTTCCAGCCGGTGGCCTGACCGGTCTCTGCCTCCAACCGCTTGTAAAGGTCAACCGAATAGCCCAAAAGCTGGGTGATATTGGCACTGGTCCGCAACTGCCCCACCAGACCGGCGGCATGAAATGTGGTGCCAGAGGTCAGCTTCTTCCGCTCCAGCAGCACCACCTCCACCCCCATGCGGGCCAGGTGATAGGCGGTCGAACAACCAACAATGCCGCCACCGATCACGACAACCTTGGACGAACTGGGCAGGTCTTTCATGGCATCCTCAAGCGTTCAGCGCAGCCAGCGCCGCGCGATAGGCCGACAGATTGTCGGCGGTATAGGCCGCGAAATCGACGTCTAGGTCCGAGATGATCTCGGACACCATGCTCCACATCGTTTCGCGCAACAGCGAGGCGCATTTCATCGCCTGATAGCGGAGCCACAGCTCATCCGTGGCCAGCGCATCATAATAGGCCGACAGCAACAACCGCTCTTGCGTCTCGGCAAAGCCGTTGTTGCTGGCCAGCCCGCCCAGATCGAACAACGGGCTGCCCAGACCGGCATATTCCCAGTCGATCAGCCAAAGGCGGTCCGCGCCTTTCAGGATGTTGCCGGGCAAAAGGTCGTTGTGGCCCAGAACCATGGTCACGGGGCCGATGGCGGCTTCCAACCCCTCGGCCTCGGCCAAAAGTGCAGGGATAAGCGGCAGATGGGCCGAGCCACGTTCCGCCAATTGCCGGGCATAGTCGCGCAGGATGTGAAACACCCAAAAGCTGAGGACGGGGCCCGACAAATGCCGCGTGGTATCGTGGTGAACCCTGCGCAGCAGCACCGCCAGATCCTCTATCGCGCGGGGCTGCGCCAGATCCACGTGTGTGATCGGCAGCGCCTCGACAAACTCCGACACCAACACCCCCGGCGCGGCATAGCGGATAGCGGGCGACAGGCCCGCCGCCACGGCGGCCCGGTTCACCATCAGCTCGTGCCAGCGCAGAATGCCGTGTTCGGGAATGTCCCGACCGAAGCGCACAACGAACCGTTTGCCCGCATCGGTGATCAGGATGTTCTGGTTGGTCTTGCCGCCTTCCAGCATCCGCGCGCCTTCGGGGACGGTCCAGCAGGGCAGGGCGGCGGCACGGGCAAGAACATCTGTCGTTTCCATGCCCGCCCCCATGTTACCGCGCCTTCCACTGGCGCGCGATGTAATCGGCTGTCATCAGGTCCAGATGTGCCCCACCGCCATTCTTGGCAATGGTGATTTCGTCGTCGGCGTTCCGGCGATAGGCACCGGATTTGATGTCATAGAAATCGGCCTGAATGTCGGCTTCTGTGATCGCACCGGATTTCAGCGGCTCCATCAATTCGCCAATGTGATGCAGTGTTGTGGCGCGGGCATCGACGAACACGCGGGCGCGGGACATCGCGGTGTCGTCCACCTCTCGCATTCCGGGTTTATAGGCCCCGATCAGGTCCAGATGCTGGCCGGGTTGCAACCATTCCCCCTTGATCAGCGGTTCGGTCGCCATGGTGCAGGTGCAGATCACATCCGCCGCCTTCACCGCCACTTCCAGATTGTCGGCCACGCCCAGTTCCATCGCCTCCGCGCTGGCGCGGGTGCGGCTCCAGACGGTAAATTCGGCATCGGGCCACAGGCTGGAATAGGCCTGAACCATGGATCGCGCCACATTACCCGCCCCTACCAGCAGGAACTTGCGGGCCTCCTTGCGCGCCAGTCTCGAGGCCGACAGCAAGCTGTCCCCGGCCGTTTTCCATTTTGTCACCAGATGGAAATCGACCAGCGAGGTCAGATCCCCCGTCACATCATCATAAAGCGTGACCGAGCCATAGATGGTGGGCAGCCCCCGCGCGGCATTCCCCGGCACCACCGTGGCCACCTTGACCAGTGCCCCCAGCCCGTCGATCCAGGTGGCGCGGTCCAGAATGGTGTCGGGCCCGCGATAGCAGAACAGGTCCTTGATATCGGGCTGCGGCAGGCGGTGGCCCGCCTCGAACGCCGCCAGCAGGCCGGGCCATGACAACAGGCGCTCAGCCTCTTTCGGAACGATTTCAAGGGTCAAAGCCCAGCCTCCTGTTTTGTCAGCAAATCTTCGGCCACCAGTCGCGCGCCCCAGCCTTGCCAACTTTCGAACTGATGGGTGCGCCAGCCACGGCGGGCGGCAGTGGTGATGTTGTCGGCCCGGTCATCGGTGAACAGCAGGCTTTCGGGCGGCAGGCCGCAATCCTGTTCGACCATCTCGTAAATCCGTGGATCGGGTTTGATCACGCCCATCACGCCCGAGACATAGCGGCGGTCGAAATCTTGCAGGAAATCCATCTTGGGCAGGGCTTCCTCGAACGAATAACGCCCGAAATTGGTCAGGGCAAAGACCTGAACCCCCTTGGCCCGCAAGGCGCGCTGCAACCGGATCGATCCGTCGATACGGGGGCTGGCCAGTTCGTCCCAGCGGTCATACCACATACGGATTTCGTCCCGCCAAGCGGGGTAGGTTTCGGCCCAATCATAGATGGTTTCGCGAAACAGCGCGCCTTCGTCGATGCGGTCGTTCATGCCGTGCAGGTCAACCTCGGCGAACAGCGCCTGTCGGCGGTCTTGCCCGATCACCCGGTCATAGAACGCCTCTGGCTGCCAGCGCGTCAGCACATTGCCGATGTCAAATATCACCGCTTGGGGCCGCGACATCCTGAACCTTTCTGCGAACCGTTTCCCGCCACAACGTATAAAGCCCCGCGCCGCAGATCAGCGCAATCCCCACCCAGGCGGTATGGTCGGGCCAGGTGCCAAAGAATACCAGCCCCCACAGAATCGCCATCGGCATCCCGATATATTCAAACGGGGCCACAAGAGCCGCCTCGGTCGTGCGGTAGGCCTGACTCATCATCAGGCCACCGATGCCCACCGCCAGACCCGTGGCGACAAAGGCCCACCAGTGCCCGACCTGCGGCACCATCCAGGGCCGGAACAGAAACTCCCATGTCGCGCCCGGAGCCTGCGCCAGATGCCCGTCGCCGAACATCAGACCCATGGTGGCGCTGACCACGATAAAACCGCACTGGACATAAAAGTTCAGCGTCATTGCGCTTTCGGTATCGCGCAGACGCCGCGTCATCATATGGCTGCCCGCGTAACACAGCGCCGAAATCAGCACGAGGATCGCCGCAGGCCGGATCACACCCGCCCCCGGCCGCGTCATGATGATCACCCCCACCATGCCCACGGCCACCGCTGCCCAGCGGCGTGGCCCGACATGTTCGTGCAGGATCACCGCCGACATCAGCGTGACGAACAGCGGCGCAACAAAGGCTGTGGCCACCGCATCGGCCAACGGCATCAACGACAACCCGACGAAATAGGTGACGTTCGAGATCATCACGATGGTCACTCGGAACAGTTGCGCGCCACGACGCCGGGTGCGCAACTGGGCAAAACCCGTGCCAGAAACCTTGATTACCGCCAGCACCAGCGCCATCCCGATCACGGCGCGCAGCAAGATCACCTGATGCAGTGCATAGGTGCCCGACAGCGCCTTGATTGAAAGATCGTTCAGGGACAACACCATGGCGCCGCCCAAGGCCAGCAATATGCCGGTGCGGGGGCTTTTGGCAGGGATCGGAACTGCGGGCGTCATGGCGCCAAGGAACCGCGTCCGGCCCGGCCGGTCTGTTCCCGTTGCGACATCGGCTGACGGGAACGCCCGGTTCAGGGGGCTGGTTCAGGGGGCCGGGCGCACGGCCCTGATCTCGCGGTCCAGCACGTCAAGAAAGCGCGAGCGGTCCGATTTGGCAAAGGCGCGCCCACCGCCCTGACGGAACGGATCGGCGCTGCGCAGATCGGTCATCAGATTGCGCAAGGACAGGGCCTCGCCGATGTTGCGGTCATGCAGCACCGCGCCGTCAGGCTTGATCACCCGTGCCCCTGCCGCGATGCAGCGCCCGGCCAGCGGGATGTCTGATGTGATCACCAGATCCCCCGGGCCCGCACGCTCTGCGATCCAGTCATCGGCCACGTCCAGCCCGTCGGGCACATAGATGGTCTGGACCAGCGGATGATCCACCGGGCGGATGCCACCGTTCGATACCAGAACCATGACCCAGCCATGGCGCAGCGCGACCTGCTGCGCCTCGGCCTTTACCGGGCAGGCATCGGCATCGACATACAGCACCCTCACGGCGTTACTTCTTGCCGAAAACCTGCACCCAATAATACTTCATCGGATGAGACGGCTGCCCCGGAATTGGCGCATCGTTGGGGTCGTAGACCATGGCAATGCCCGTCTCGCGGTATTTGCAGGTCAGGATATTGCGGCGGTGACCACTGCTGGCCATCCATTCCGCAACGGTTTTTTGCGGCGTGGACCAGCCCGCCGCGATGTTTTCCGCCAGCGCGCCACCACGATAGCCGGCAGCATTGGACCGGCTGCGCAGCGTAGACCCGTTGGGCCCCTTGTGGCCAAAGAAGTTCTTGTTCGCCATGGCGACGGCATGGCCCTCGGCGGCGGCGGACAGCCTGGCATTTACCGACAGTGCCCCACATCCGTGCCTGGCCCTTTCCTGATTGATCAGGTCCAGTACTTCACTTTCCTGCGTTGTCATAGCCGCAACCGGCAGGCTTGCGGCCATCAACACAGCGCTCAGGATGGCAGTCCCAATTCGCTTCATCGTCTTTCCCCTTTGGTGGTCCCTTTCGGGCCATGACAAACAGGGAAGACGATGATTTTGGCGGTGTAATGGCAGCTTTTAGGCGTGAAGGGCCGCAGCGTGGAACGCCACATGTTCCTCCATGAAGGTCGAGACGAAGAAATAGCTGTGGTCATAGCCCTTCTGCATCCGGAAACTGCCCCCCTGCCGCCGCTCTGCCATCGCCATGGCAAGGGATTCCGGCTTCAGCAGGTCGATGAACTGGTCTTGCGTGCCCTGATCAATCAGGATCGGGCCATCAAATCCGCGCTTTTTCATCAGCAGGGTTGCGTCATACTGCGCCCAAGTCGATTCCTCTGCGCCCAGATAAGCGGCAAACTGCTTGCGGCCCCAGTCGCTGGCGGTCGGATTGCAGATCGGCGCAAAGGCCGAAACGCTGCGGAATCGTCCCGGAAAGCTCATCCCAATGGTCAGGGCGCCGTGGCCGCCCATCGAATGGCCAGTGATGGCTTGCGCCTCTTCGGCGATGGGAAAGGCGCTGAACAGCGCGTTCGGCAACTCGTCAGTGATGTAATCCCACATCTGGAAATGCGGCGCCCATGGCTTTTCGGTCGCATTGACGTAAAAGCCAGCGCCCTGGCCCAGATCATAGGCGGCATCATTGGCAACACCGTCACCCCGTGGGCTGGTGTCAGGAAAAACCAGGGCTATTCCGGCCTCTGCCGCCCAGCGTTGGGCCCCGGCCTTGACCATGGCATTTTCATGCGTGCAGGTCAGACCAGACAGATACCACAGCACCGGCACAGCACCGGTTTCGGCCTGTTCGGGCAGGAACAGGCCCAAGGTCATGTCGCAGCCGGTGATCTGCGAGGCATGGGAGTAAACCCCTTGAACGCCCCCGAAGCAGCGGTTTTCCGAAATCGTCTTCATATCTTCTCCACAAGGGCAATCACCGCCGATACCGTCAGGATAGAGGCGGCGGTAGAGATCAGGATGGCGGTCGAGACCCGTTGCGGGGCCACGCCGTAATGCTGCGCCAAGATGAAGACGTTGCCCGCCACTGGCAAGGACGCGGCCGCCACCATCACACCCAGCGCGAAAGGCTCGACCCCCAGCGCCCAGCCCGCCACCAGCACCAGCACCGGATGCGCCACCAGCTTGACCACCGAAATCCACAAGGCGGCGGCTGGCCGGTCGGCCCGGCGTCCGGCCAGTGAAGCGCCGATGGCAAACAGTGCGCAAGGCGTAGCCGCCGCGCCCAGCAGGGTCAGGAATTCATCCAGCGGTCCGGGCAGCGGCAGGCCAAGGCCCGACCACAGGAATCCCAGCAGGATCGATACGATCATCGGATTGGCCAAAAGGCCGCGCAGCAACGGCCCCAGGCCTGAAAGCCGAAGCCGCCCTTCGCGGCTGGCGGTGACAACCAGGGTGATCAGGCTGGAAAACACCACCATATCCAGCGTCAGCACCATCATAACAGGTGCGGCGGCCGCAGGGCCGATCAGCTTGACCAGCATCGGCACCCCCAGAAAGCCGGTATTGCCGGACACGGCGGCATGAGCCTCCATCGCCGCCTCCGCCAGCGGCAAGGCCCGCATCCGCCCGACCGCAAAGACCAGTCCCCACAAACAGAACGATGCCGCGAGATATGCCAGCACCAGACGCAGGTCGAAGATATGATCCAGCGACATCCGCGCCGCAAAACCGAACAGCATCGCCGACAGCGGGAAATAGAACACGAACTTCGTCAGCGAGCCGGTCGCCTCGGGTGAGATAAACCGCGTCCGGCCAGCGGCAAAGCCCAGGCCGATGATGGCAAAGAACGGCAGGGTCTTGAACAGGATCGCAAGCATGGCCCTTGGTTGTCATGCCAGGCGGGCCGGAGCAAGGGCCAGCCCGCGAAAGCGCGCCTCAACCCCCGCCAATCAGCACCCCTGTGGCGAAAACAAGGGCACCGCCAATCACCACCTGCATCACGGCCCGCAGGAATGGGGTCTCCATATAGCGGTTCTGAATCCAGGCAATCGCCCAAAGCTCCACGAACACCACCACGACTGCAATTGCGGTTGCGGTCCAAAAATCTGCGATCAGATAGGGCAGCGCATGGCCCAAGCCCCCCACCGCTGTCATCAGCCCTGATGCAAAGCCGCGCTTCAGGGGCGAACCGCGCCCCGACAGCACGCCATCATCATGCGCAGCCTCGGTAAAGCCCATAGAAATGCCTGCGCCCAGCGCTGCTGCAAGGCCGACCAGAAAGGTCGTCGCGCTGTTATGCGTGGCAAAAGCCGTGGCAAAGATCGGTGCCAGCGTTGACACCGATCCATCCATCAGCCCCGCCAGCCCCGGCTGCACCCAGGTCAGGATGAACTGCCGCCGTGCCGTCAGATCCTCATCGCTGCGCGCGCCGGCGGGCAGATTCGCGGCTTCCAGCTCTTCGGCCTTGGCCTCGTGCGTCGCCTCGGCAGCGGCAAGATCACCCAGCAGCTTGCGGGTTGGCGCATCACTGGTGCGGGCGGCGGCACGCAAATAGAAGTCCTGCGCGCCTTTTTCCATCGCCGCCGCCTCGGCCCGGATCGTCTCCAGGCTCAGGTTTGCAGCCAGCCATACCGGGCGACGGGCGTAAAAACCTGCCACATGTTCGCGCCGGATCAGCGGGATTACCGGCCCAAAGCGATCTTGATGCAGATCGATCAGGCGGCGGCGGTGGTTATCCTCTTCCTCGGCCATGCCATCGAAGACGGCGGCAGAGCCGGGATAGTCAGCCCGCAACCGCTCGGCATAACTGCGATAGATGCGGGCATCGTCTTCTTCGGAAGAGATGGCCAGCGCCAGAACCTCTTGCTCTGTCAGGTCGGAAAAGCGGCGTCGCGTGGAAATGCCGGGGATCATGTCGGGCTCCTTCTGGAATGATTCTAAATTAGCAGATTGCCGCGCCGCGGCAAGATGCAACATTTTGAACCGCGCAGTTCAAAATTACTTGCCAAGCTGAACTGATCGGTTCATATAAATCTAAACCGTTCGGTTCAAAATAAGGAGATCACCATGAACCGCCTGCGCATCCAAATGCTGGCCCTTGCCCTCGTGCTGCTTCCGGGCCTTGCCGCCGCCTGCGCCTTTGATCTGCCCAACCTTAGTTTCCCTGACAGCGGTGCCCCGGCGACCCAAGGCTGCGCCCAGCCAGCCACGCTTGGTGCCGCTTGCCCGGCGGGCAACTGACCAGTGCTTGCCCCCTGGCGGATGCGCGGGCTACATTGCCCGCGACAGCCGGGGACAAGATGACTGCAAAGCCGCAGGTGATCGTGAAGGGGCGCAAGTTCGACCAGGTGCTGCAAGGCGCCCGGACCGTGTTCATGCGCGATGGCTTTGAACGCGCCTCGGTCGATGACATCGCGAAAGAGGCGGGCGTATCAAAGGCCACGCTCTACGCCTATTTTCCCGACAAGCGCCTGTTGTTTCTGGAAATTGCCAAGGCCGAGTGCCGCCGTCAGGCCGAAGAGGCCGAGGCCCAGATTGACGAGGCGATCCCCGTGGCACAGGTGCTGCGGCTGGCCGCCGAAAAGCTGACCGCCTTTCTCGTCAGCGATTTTGGCCAGCGGATCTTTCGTATCGCGGTCTCCGAAGCCTCGACCTTTCCGGCCCTGGCGCATGAGTTTTATCACTATGGGCCAAAACTGGTGCATGACCGCATCGCGCATTTCCTGCGCTGCGCGGTTGACCGGGGCGAGTTGACAATCGACGACATCGACCTTGCGGCGGAACAGTTCACCCAGCTTTGCAAGGCGGGCATCCATGACCGGCTGGTGTTTGGCGTAGGCGACGATTCCTGTTGCGCGCCCGCCGCCGTTGCCCGGGTGATCGACGGCGCGGTGCAGATGTTCATGGCGCGCTACGGGCGCAGGTAAAAGCCCAGATCGATCTTGCGGCCATTGCCAAGGTTCATCCCGCTGAAGCTGCCGATCTGTTCCAACCCGGTTGCAAAGGCGCTGCGCGCCTCGACCACCAGAAGCACACAGCCCGGCTGGTCAAGCTCTGCCGGAACCGCAGCAGCCGAAACAAAGTGCACCTTGCCTTGCGTCAGGAACAGCAACGAGGGTTCCTCATACCCAACCG
>CALRKX020000044.1:0-10642 GCA_943368305.1 Erythrobacter sanguineus | reverse complement strand
AGCGCGTCGGCATGTTGGAGGCAGAGGGCGTGATCTGCACCGGGCTTGCCGATGACCAGACAGAAACCCCCGAAGATTACCGCACGACGCTGCTGCTGGCCAAGTCGCGCGGCCTGCCGATGCTGTGCGCCAACCCCGATATCGTGGTCGATCTGGGGGAAAAGCGGGTCTGGTGTGCAGGCGCATTGGCCGAGGATTTCGCGGCTATGGGGGGCGAGGTCAGCTATTACGGCAAACCGCATCCGCCGATCTATGACCTTGCCCGTCAACGCCTTGGGCTGGAAGATGCCCGCATCCTGTGCATTGGCGACGGCATCGCCACCGACATTCAGGGCGCCCAATCCGAGGGGCTGGACGCGTTGTTCATCACCGGCGGCATTGCCACGGCGCATTTCGGAGCCGACCCGGCCAACCCAGACAAGGCGCTGCTTGACGACTGGCTGGCGCAGCAAAGGCTGTCGCCGGCTTGGGCCATGCCGTTCCTCGCGTAACGCGCCAGCAACATTATTGCGGCTTTGGTCGCATTACGGAACAATTCATGCGCGACCATATTGCGCTGCAGCGCGGCATGACTTATGCTGCGCTGCATGAACACCGGGAATCGCGACATGCTTGACAGCCAGCACAACCTGCCCCGCGGGACGATCTGCATCGAGGATCTTGAGATCGGGATGGTGCGCTATCTGGACAAGACCGTGACCGACCGCGACATCGAACTGTTTGCCGAGGTGTCGACTGACCGCAACCCTGTGCATCTGGACGACGATTACGCCCGCGACACGATTTTTGAAGGCCGCATTGCCCATGGCATGCTGACCGCGGGGCTGATCTCGGCCGTCATCGGCGAACAATTGCCCGGGCATGGCACGGTTTATCTGGGCCAAAGCCTCAAGTTCATGGCCCCCGTCCGCCCCGGCGACCGCGTTCATGCCGAGGTCAAGGTGATCGCAATCGACCACGCCCGCCGCCGCGTGACCCTTGAAACCCACTGCGCGGTGGGTAATACGGTTGTTCTGAAGGGCGAAGCGCTGGTTCTGGCGCCCAGCCGCAAGTTCGACTAGCGGGGCTTTCCCCGCCGATCCGGGGAAAGATGCAGGTTCACCGTCACTGGCAGGGTTTGCCCGATACGGCGCGCGGCGCATCCGTCGCCATGGGCAATTTCGACGGCATTCACCTTGGCCATCAGGCGGTGATTGCCCAGGCGCGCGGCCACGGTCCCCTTGGCGTCGTTACCTTCGAGCCGCATCCGCGCGAGTTCTTTCGTCCCGATGCTCCGCCCTTTCGCCTGATGAATGCCGAGGCGCGGGCCAACCGGCTGGCCAAGCTGGGGGTCAAGCAGCTTTATGAGCTGCCCTTTGACAGCATCGTTGCCGGGCTGACGCCAGAGACCTTTGTCAAACAGGTTCTGGTGGATGGGCTTGGTGTGGCCCATGTCGTGGTGGGCAGCGATTTCTGCTTTGGCAAAGGCCGCAAGGGCACGGTCGAAACCCTGAAAACGCTGGCCGCGCATCATGGCTTTGGTGTCACCGTGGCCGATATGGTGCGCCATGGCGCGGATGAAATTTCGTCAACCGCAATCCGCGCCGCGCTGGCAGAAGGCCGACCGCGCGATGCCGCCGCCATGTTGGGCCATTGGCACCGGATTGATGGTGAGGTGATCCACGGCGAAAAGCGTGGCCGAGAACTGGGTTATCCCACTGCGAACATGAGTGTTTCGGGTTTGCACCTGCCCAAGCTGGGGGTTTACGCCACGCGGGTTGATGTGCTGACCGGGCCGCAGGCGGGCAGCTATTTGGGAGCCTCGTCACTGGGCGTGCGCCCGATGTTCGGGACCAATGCCCCGAATCTTGAAACCTTCCTGCTGGATTTCAAGGGCGACCTTTATGGCCAGCACCTTTCGGTCGCGTTGGTCGATTATCTGCGACCAGAGATGAAATTCGACGGATTGCCCGCGCTTTTGGTGCAAATGGCTGCAGACGTGGAACAGGCCCGCACGATACTGTCGGCGCCATGACCAAACTGCGCCCCCGGTTCTGGGAAACCGTTCCCCTGTCGAAGATGACCGCCCCCGAATGGGAAGCGCTGTGCGACGGCTGCGGCAAATGCTGCCTGAACAAGATCGAATATGAAGATACCGGCGAGGTGGAATATACCCGCGTCGCCTGCCGGTTGCTGGATGGTCAGACCTGCCGCTGCACCCAATACCCGATCCGCCACCAGTTCGTACCCGACTGTGTGCGCCTGACGCCGAAAACCCTGCCGAAAATCGCCTATTGGATGCCGAAAACCTGCGCCTACCGCCTGCTTTGGGTCGGAGAGCCACTGCCCGACTGGCACCCGCTTGTCACCGGCGATCCCGAAAGCCCCCATGAGGCGGGCCAGTCGGTGCGCGGCTGGACGGTGCCAGAGTTCGAGGTGGATGAGGACGACTGGGACGATTACATCATCGAGGAAACGCCCTGATGTGGTTTACATCCGACAATGCCTCTGGCGCCGCGCCCGAAGTGATGGCCGCCGTTCTGGCCGCGAACGCAGGGTATGCCCGCAGCTATGGGGCCGATGACCTGATGGCGCAGGTCACGGCACAACTGCGTCAGGAGTTCGAGGCACCCGAGGCTGCGGTTCACCTTGTTGCCACCGGCACCATCGCCAATTCGCTGGCCCTTGCGCTGACCTGCCCGTCGTGGGGGGCGGTGTTCTGCCATGAACACGCCCATGTCGCCGAAGATGAATGCGGCGCGCCTGAGTTTTACACGGGCGGGGCCAAGCTGGTCCTTGTTCCCGGCGCGCATGGCAAGATGACGCCTGACACCCTGGCCCCCGTGCTGGCACGCACCGGCGCGGGTGGCGTGCATGGCGTGCAAAAGGGCATGCTGACCATCACAAACGTGACAGAGGCGGGCACCGTTTACACCCCCGCCGAAATTGCCGCCCTGACCGCCGCTGCCCAGGGTCTGCCCTGCCATCTGGATGGCGCACGCTTTGCCAATGCGCTGGACGCAACCGGCGCGACGGCGGCAGAAATGACATGGAAGGCGGGCATCGACCTTGTGTCCTTCGGCGGCACCAAGAACGGCTGCATGGGGGTTGAGGCGCTGGTGATCTTTGATCCCGCCAAGGCGTGGGAGTTTGAGCTGCGCCGCAAGCGTGGCGGGCACCTGTTCTCGAAACACCGTTTCCTGTCGGCCCAGATGGCGGCCTATCTGCAAGACGGGCTGTGGCTGCGGCTGGCCGCCCATGCCAATGCCATGGCCGCGCGGTTGGCCGCCGGGCTGGCGGCGAAGCCGGGCGTTACGCTGACCCATCCGGTGCAGGCCAACATCCTGTTCCCCGAATGGTCCGCAGGCACCCATGCCCGCCTGCAAGCCGCCGGCGCGGCCTACTACGACATGCCTGCAGAACATGGCCGCGAGGCTGCGCGGCTGGTCACAAGCTGGTCCACGACCGAGGCGGATGTGGACCGTTTCCTGTCTGCATTTTAGGCCAGGTGCGCCGCCACCAGCGGCGCAAGCTGCGCGGCGTGGGTCACGGGCAGCATATGGCGCGCGCCGGAAATCTCCTTGCGCACCACCACCGGCAGACGCCGTGCCAGTTCCGTCTGGATCGCGGCCACAACGGACGGGCTGTCAGTCCCCTCGACCAACAGCACCGGCGCCCGCAGCCCCTCCAGCCGCCCCGCAGCCAGCAGCCCGACAGAATCCTCAACCAGAACACCATTCTGAGCCGGGATCATCGCAATCCGCGCGGCCATATAGGCCCGCAGTGCCGCAGGCAGCCCGGCAAATCGCCCCCCGCCTCCCCAATCCGCGTAAAAGGCCGCCGTGGCCTCTTCGGCGCGGCCCGCCGCGATCAGCCTGGGCAACTGGTCATTGCGCGCAACAAAATCCGTGAGTGCCGGGCTGCCCACCGCTGCGGCAAACAGCACCGGCTCGACCAGAATCAGCCGGCGCACCAGATCGGGCCGCCCTAGCGCCAGCCGCAGGGCGACCGTTGCGCCGAATGAATGACCGGCCACATCGACCGGGCCACCAAGTTGCTCGGCCAGCGCCGCCGCCTCTGCCGTCGCCTGCGCGTGCAAGTCGCTTTGGCCATCCCAGTCAGGTTGATGACCATGGCCCGGCTGATCCGGCGCGATCAGCCGCATCTCCGGCAGGCAGGCCGCCAGTGCCGACCATTCTCCGGCATGCGACAGCGAACAATGCAGCGCCAGAACCGGGCGCGCGCCGCTTGGCCCCCACTCCCGATGGGGCGGCAGATCAGCCATTCACAACTTGCCATGCAAATGCAGGTCCAGATCGTCCAGCCGGTCCTGGCCCCAGAACTTCTGATCTCCGACCACAAAGAACGGCACGCCAAAGACCCCGGCAGTCACCGCATCCTCAAGGTTCGCGGCATAGGTTTCCGCCGCCATCAGCATGCCCTTGTCGGCCACCGCCGGGTCAAACCCGTTCGCCGCCAGCGCCGCGCGGATCACCTCATCATCCGAAAAGTCCTTGCCCTCCGCCCACAGCGCCCGCCCGATCGTCTGCACGAACCCTGCCAGATCGCCGCCCCCTGCCGCCTGCGCCGCAATCAGCGCATAGGCCGCCGGGGCCGGGTTGGCCGACCGGAACAGGGGGGCCGCATCCAGCGTCACCCCCAGTTTGCGCGCCTGCCGGGCGCGGTCTTGCGTGCCGTAATCGTTGCGCGAGGGGTGACGTTCTTCGCGCACCTTGCCGCCGGTGCGCGGGAATAGCTGCGCCACATCCAGCGGCCGATAGACCAGCTTTGCCCCATGCTTTGCGGCAATCTCGGCCGGGCGCCTGCCCGCCAGATAGACATAGGGCGACTGCAACGCCAGAAAGTAGTCGATCTGTGTCATTTCGCGCCCTTTTCCTGTGCCCGCATCGGTTTGCAAGACCCTAGCCGGGTGATAAGCGGTGTCAACGCAACGAATCCGCCCCGACCGGAGATCCCCATGCCCGCCCTTACCGAACCCAAGCTGATTTCCGGCAATGCCAACCTGTCGCTGGCCCGCTCCATCGCGCGACGCATGTCGATGCACCGGGGGACCTCGGTCAATCTGGTTGATGCTCGGGTCGAACGCTTCAACGACCAGGAGATTTTCGTCGAGGTGTTCGAGAATGTGCGCGGCGAAGACATGTATGTCATCCAGCCAACCTCGAACCCGGCGAATGACAACCTGATGGAACTTTTGATCATGACCGACGCGCTGCGGCGGTCCTCGGCCAGCCGCATCACCGCCGTGATCCCCTATTTCGGCTATGCCCGTCAGGATCGACGGTCCAAGGCCCGCACGCCGATTTCGGCCAAGCTGGTGGCCAACCTGATCGAGACGGCGGGCATCGACCGCATCCTGACGCTGGACCTGCACGCAGCGCAGATTCAGGGGTTCTTCGACATTCCGGTGGACAACCTGTATGCCAGCCCGATCTTCGCGCTGGATATCGAGCACCACTTCAAGGGCCAAATGGAAGATCTGATGATCATTTCGCCCGATGTGGGTGGTGTGGCACGGGCGCGTGAATTGGCCAAGCGCATCAACGCCCCTCTCGCCATCGTGGACAAGCGGCGGGAAAAGGCGGGCGAAGTGGCCGGCATGACCGTGATCGGTGACGTAAAGGGGCGCAAGTGCATCATCGTCGATGACATCTGCGACACTGCAGGCACGCTCTGCAAAGCCGCCGAAACGCTGATGGAGGCAGGAGCCACCGAGGTTCACAGCTATATCACCCACGGCGTTCTGTCGGGGCCAGCGGTGGAACGGGTTCAGAACTCGGTCATGAAATCGCTGGTGATCACCGATTCCATCGAGGCGACCGAGAAGGTCAAGGCCACCAAGAACATCCGCATCGTGCCGACCGCGCCGATGTTCGCCCAGGCCATCCTGAACATCTGGGGCGGCATGTCGGTGTCTTCGCTGTTCGAAACAGATACGCTGACGCCGATCTACGAAGGGTTCTATCCGCGCGGCTGACACGGAAAGGTGCGTGGAGGCCACGGCCTCTACCGCCACTCCCGGACCTTCGCAGGGTGCGTGCTTGGCACGCAGCTCTCAGGCAACGTCCCAATCATCCTCGTCGCGCACCGGGCCAATTGCGGTCCAGTCGGCGCGCACCCGTGCCACGCGGGTATCGCCCCAGGTGCGGAACACCAGATGGAACCCCGTCATGGTGATATTCTCGGCGACCAGATCGGCGCGGGCATTGTGGCGGTGGTCAATGTCCCACATCGCAATGCCCACCAGAACAGACGGCGGCGCGATGAACGCCTCCTTGAAGGTCACGATATGGCGGCTTTCGCGCTCACCGGTGCCGGTCCACATCTGGCCGCCATCGGCATAGTCGGAAAACAGCACGCGCGTGCCCTGCTGGATGCCAACCGCACTGGCAGAAATACGCTTCATCACCTGCACTCCCCTTTGCACAGGATAGAAAGGCCCCAAGGCCGGGCCAAGACAATTTGGTGACGAAAAAGGGCCCCGAAGGGCCCCGATCCGTCATCGTCTGCGATCACTCAGTGATGCGCCAGAACCGCATCCCGCAGCGCCAGAACATCGTTCACGGCCTTTTCGGCGGCGTTCTTGTCCTCGGGCAGCGCGATGGCCGCCAACGAGCGGGCTTCGGCCAGAATGTCATCCAGCACGGTGCCGGTGGCTTCCTCGACCGGAACGGCGCGCTCTGCCAGAACCGTCACATTGGCCGCGCCGATTTCGGCAAAGCCGCCGGTCACGACATAGGATTTCACCCCTTCGGTCGTCACCGCACGCAACAGGCCGGGGCGCAGCGTGGTGATGGTGGGGGCATGCCCCTCCATCGCCGTCATGTCGCCATCGGCGCCCGGAATCATCACCTCGCTTGCCTGAACGGAAGCCAGCTTCCGCTCGGGGCTAACAAGGTCGAATTGCAGATTGCCTGCCATTTCGCCCCCTTACGCCGCAGCCGCGGCGAGTTTGGCAGCCTTGGCTTTCACTTCCTCGATGTCGCCGACCATGTAAAAGGCGGCTTCCGGCAGGTGGTCATATTCACCCGCAACAACCGCCTTGAACGAGGCGATGGTCTTTTCCAGCGGCACCTGAACGCCGTCGGACCCGGTGAACACCTTTGCCACGTCGAACGGCTGCGACAGGAAACGCTCCAGTTTCCGGGCGCGCGCCACGGCCAGCTTGTCGTCTTCCGACAGTTCGTCCATGCCAAGGATGGCGATGATGTCCTGCAGCGACTTATAGCGCTGCAGCACCTTCTGAACGTCGGTCGCAACCTTGTAATGCTCTTCCCCGATGATCAGCGGGTCCAAGAGACGCGAGGTCGAACCCAGCGGATCCACGGCCGGGTAGATGCCCTTTTCCGAGATGGCACGGTCAAGAACCGTGGTCGCGTCAAGGTGGGCGAACGAGGTGGCAGGCGCCGGGTCGGTAAGGTCGTCGGCCGGAACGTACACGGCCTGCACCGAGGTGATCGAGCCGTTCTTGGTCGAGGTGATGCGTTCCTGCATCGCGCCCATGTCGGTGGCCAGCGTCGGCTGATAGCCCACGGCGGACGGGATACGGCCCAGCAGAGCCGACACTTCCGAACCGGCCTGGGTAAAGCGGAAGATGTTGTCCACAAAGAACAGCACGTCAGCGCCGGTCTCGTCGCGGAACTGTTCCGCCAGGGTCAGACCCGACAGCGCAATCCGCATACGGGCGCCCGGGGGTTCGTTCATCTGGCCGTACACCAGCGCGATCTTCGATTTGGTCAGGTCTTCGATGTCGATAACACCAGACTCGATCATTTCGTGATACAGGTCGTTGCCCTCACGGGTCCGTTCCCCCACACCGGCGAACACCGACACGCCAGAGTGCACCTTGGCGATGTTGTTGATCAGTTCCATGATCAGAACCGTCTTGCCCACACCGGCGCCGCCGAACAGGCCGATCTTGCCGCCCTTGGTATAGGGGGCCAACAGGTCGATCACCTTGATGCCGGTCACCAGAATCTGGCTTTCGGTCGCCTGATCCGCAAACGACGGGGCGGGCTGGTGGATCGAACGGGTGGTCGCGGCGTTCACCGGGCCCTTTTCGTCAACCGGCTCGCCGATGACGTTCAGAATGCGGCCCAGCGTGGCCGACCCCACCGGAACCGAGATCGGCGCGCCCAGGTCTTTCACGGCAGCGCCGCGCACCAGACCTTCGGTTGCATCCATAGCGACCGCGCGAACGGTGCTTTCGCCCAGGTGCTGTGCGACTTCCAGAACCAGCCGCTTGCCATTGTTGTCCGTCTCAAGCGCGTTCAGAATCGCCGGCAGCGCGCCTTCGAACTGAACGTCCACGACAGCGCCGATCACCTGCGTGACTTTGCCTTGTGCCATTGTCGTTTCTCCGGTTCCTCAGAGCGCCTCGGCGCCCGAAATGATTTCGATAAGCTCTTTGGTGATCGCGGCCTGACGGCTCCGGTTGTACCTGATCGTCAGCTTGTTGATCATGTCGCCCGCGTTGCGCGTCGCGTTGTCCATGGCGGACATCCGCGCGCCCTGTTCCGAGGCGCCGTTTTCCAAAAGAGCGGTAAAGACCTGCGTGGCCACGCCGCGCGGCAGAAGGTCGGCAAGGATGCCTTCTTCTGACGGCTCATAGTCATACAGGGCCGAAGCGCTGCCAGCGGGCGCGTCAAACGCCGCCGGGATCACCTGCTTTGCCGTCGGGATCTGGCTGATCACCGACTGAAAGCGGTTGTAGAACAGCGTTGCCACGTCGAACTCGCCGCCGTCATAGCGCGACAGGATTTCCCGCGCGATACCTTGCGCGTTCGAATACCCCAGGCGCTTGACCTCGCTCAGATCGACATGGCCCACGAAGTACTGACCATTGTCGCGCTTCAACTGCTCGCGGCCCTTCTTGCCGACGGTCAGGATCTTGACCGTCTTTCCGGCTGCCAGCAGTTCGGCAATCTTCGCCCGCGCAAGGCGGACGATGGTGGTGTTGAAGCCGCCGCACAAACCGCGCTCCGAGGTCATGACGACCAACAGATGCACCTTGTCGGCGCCGGTCCCGGCCAAAAGGCGCGGGGCACCAGCAGAATTGGCAGCGCCCGAAGCCAGCGCACCCATCACCGCGTTCATCCGCTCGGCATAAGGCCGGGCGGCTTCCGCAGCTTCCTGAGCGCGGCGAAGCTTTGCCGCGGCCACCATCTGCATGGCCTTCGTGATCTTCCGCGTGTTCTTGACGCTTTGGATCCGGTTTTTAAGGTCCTTAAGGCTGGGCATGTCCCTGTCCTTTCAGGCCGCTCAAGCGAAGTCTTTGGCGAATTCCGCGATCGCGTCTTTCAGCTTCTGCTCGTCCGCGCCTTTGATTTTCGGGTCAGCCGTGGTGATCCAGTCCAGAATGTCCTTGCGCTTGGTGCGCAGGAACTGAACCAGACCGGCCTCGAACCGGCCCACATCCTTGACGGCGATCTTGTCAAGGAACCCGGCGGTGCCCGAATAGATCACACAGACGATTTCCGCGTTGGTCAGCGGCGCGTATTGCGGCTGCTTCATCAACTCGGTCAGACGGGCACCACGGTTAAGCAGGGCTTGCGTCGAGGCGTCAAGGTCGGAGCCGAACTGGGCGAAGGCCGCCATTTCGCGGTACTGCGCCAGCGACAGTTTCACCGGACCAGCCACCGTTTTCATCGAGTTGGTCTGCGCGGACGAACCCACGCGGCTCACCGACAGACCGGTGTTCACAGCCGGGCGGATGCCCTGATAGAACAGCTCGGTTTCCAAAAAGATCTGGCCGTCGGTGATCGAGATCACGTTGGTCGGAATAAAGGCCGAGACGTCGCCGCCCTGGGTTTCGATGATCGGCAGCGCCGTCAGCGAGCCAGCGCCGAAATCTTCGTTCAGTTTGGCCGAACGCTCCAGCAGGCGAGAGTGCAGATAGAACACGTCGCCCGGATAGGCTTCACGGCCCGGCGGGCGGCGCAGCAGCAGCGACATCTGGCGATAGGCCACAGCTTGCTTGGACAGGTCATCATAGATGATCAGCGCATGGCGACCGTTGTCGCGGAAGAATTCCGCCATTGCGGTTGCCGAATAGGGCGCCAGGAACTGCATCGGCGCGGGGTCCGAAGCGGTTGCGGCCACGACGATCGTGTATTCGATCGCGCCGGTCTCTTCCAGCTTCTTCACCAGCTGCGCCACGGTCGAACGCTTTTGACCGATAGCGACATAGATGCAGTACAGCTTTTTCGATTCGTCCGAACCGGCAGCCTCGTTGTAGGACTTCTGGTTCAGAATGGTGTCCAGCGCCACGGCGGTCTTGCCGGTCTGACGGTCACCGATGATCAGTTCGCGCTGGCCACGGCCAACCGGGATCATGGCGTCCACGGCCTTGAGGCCGGTTGCCATCGGCTCATGCACCGATTTGCGCGGGATGATGCCAGGGGCCTTCACGTCGGCCACGCGACGCTCGGTCGCGGCGATCGGGCCTTTGCCGTCGATCGGGTTGCCCAGACCGTCAACCACGCGACCCAGAAGCGCGTTACCGGCGGGCACGTCCACGATGGACTTGGTGCGCTTGACGGTGTCGCCTTCCTTGATGTCCTGGTCCGAGCCGAAGATAACGATACCGACGTTATCGACTTCAAGGTTCAGCGCCATGCCACGGATGCCGACGGGGAATTCC
>CALRKX020000043.1:0-10764 GCA_943368305.1 Erythrobacter sanguineus | reverse complement strand
GGCTCGTGCTGGCCGATAAAGGCCCGACAGTCATTGCCGGGGCCGCCATGTTTCGTTACCTGCGCTATCTGATCCTTGTCGCCTTGGCGCTGATGCTGCTGACGGTGGCCATCGCCAATCGTTCGATCGTGACGCTCAAGGCGCTGCCGGCAGGGCTGGCCGCCCTGCTGGGCAAGGATTTCCAGATCGATCTGCCCTTGTTCCTGATCATTCTGGGCGCCGTGGCCTTTGGCATCCTGATCGGGTTCTTCTGGGAATGGGCGCGCGAGCACAAGCACCGCAGCGCCGCCCGGCAAGGCACCCGTCAGGTGACGCAGTTGGAGCGCGAACTGGCTGTGTTGAAGGATTCGACCAGCACGCCGCCCAAGGACGACATCCTTGCCCTGCTTGAAAAGCCGAAGGCGCGCTAAGATGCCCGATATTCGTGTAAAGATCTGCGGGCTGAAAACCCGCGAGGACATAGCCGCGACCGCCACTGCGGGGGCAGCCTATATCGGGCTGAATTTCTTTCCGAAATCGCCGCGAAGCGTGACCATCCCCGAAGCACGTGAGCTGGCGCTGTGGGCCCCCGACGGGCTGTGCAAGGTGGCGCTGGTGGTCGATGCCGATGACGCCACGCTGGACGCGATTATCGAGGCGGTGCCACTGGACATGCTGCAACTGCATGGCCACGAGACGCCCGACCGCGTGGCGGCGGTGCGCGCCCGCTATGGCCTGCCGGTGATGAAGGCGGTGGGGGTGGCGGATGAGAGCGATCTTGCGCCGCTGCTGGATTATTCGCTGGTGGCTGATCAGTTGCTGATTGATGCCAAACCCCCAAAGGGTGCGCCCCTGCCCGGCGGCAACGGGATTACCTTTGACTGGCGGCTGGTGGCGCAGCGCCGCTGGTTGCGGCCGTGGATGCTGGCGGGTGGGCTGACACCCGAGAACGTGGCCGAAGCGGTGCGGCTGACCAATGCCCGGCAGGTCGATGTGTCTTCCGGTGTGGAAAGCGCGCCGGGGGTGAAGGATCATGCCCGGATTGCCGCCTTTGTCCGCGCCGCGCGAGCCGACGGGCCGCCGATGTTGCGGTGATGGTGCGTGAAATCACGCACCGTTCAGAACGCCTTGAAGGTCATTGTCGTCAGCGTGCGCTGGATGCCCGGAATGTCGAACAGCTTTGACGACAGGTAATGGCCCACATCTTCCTCATCCGGGACGTAGACTTTGGCGATCAGGTCATACTCGCCACTGGTTGAGTAAAGCTCGCTGACCACCTCGCGGTCATAGATCGCCTCGGCCACCTCATAGGTCTTGCCGGGAGTGCAGCGGAACTGGACGAAGACACAACGCATCGGGTTTCCTTTGTCGGGCCGAAGGCCGGGGGTTTCACACCCCCGGACCCCCGTGGGATATTTATGAACAGATGATGGGCAGCGGACCAGGGCAAGGTCAAGCCTGCTCGCTTCAGGGTAGATCGTCCTGTGGTTCCAGCTTCAATGGAGCGGGGGCCTGGCGCAGATCATCGATGGTCAGCGGCATCTGCGGGCGGGCGAGACGGTTGCGCACGATCCAGAACAGCCGCTTTTCGGCGCGGGTGATGGCGACGTAAGCCAGTCGTTTCCACAGGGGCAGGCCCGCCTCGGTTCGACCAGCGGCGGCGGCGGCGTAAAGATCGGGGGCGAAGACCTGCACGTTTTCCCATTGGCTGCCTTGCGCCTTGTGGATGGTGACGGCCGCACCATGCAGGAAGGCCGCGCCCATGTTGGCGGCATGGGGGATGAAGGGTTCCTCTTCCTCGGGCTTTTCGATCTTGATGATGGAGGCGGCCGAAAACTGCGGGTCTTCGGCGCCGATTACATGGAGTTTCGCAAATCCGGGGCGATTGCCGGGGCCAAGGTAGATCACCTGCGCGCCCTTGATCAGACCCCGCGCCTCGAGGTCGATGCGCTTTTTGCGGTGTTTCAGGGGCAGTTCGATCCCGTCGCAGATCAGCGGTTCGCCGGGCATCAGATCGTCATCTGGCGCGCCATAAGCGGCGCGGAAGGCGGTGATCAGGCGGATGCGGGTGGCGTTGCGCCACACCAGAACCGGGCTGCGGGCCATCATCTCGGCATCGACCCGCTCGGCCCAGATCACGCGGTCATCGGTGCGGGACTTTTCCTGCACCAGATTTTCGAAATCCTGAAAGCCGATACTGTCATCGGCCAGCGCATGGGCCAGATCGAGGATCGGATTGTCCTGCGTTTGGCGGTGTATGCGGTGCAGGATAAGCTTGCGACTGTCGCCCAGTTTGTCGAACACCATCTCGCCCGACTGGCCAACGGGGGCAAGCTGCGCCGGATCGCCGAACATCACCAGCGACGGAAAGATTTCCTTCAGATCCTCGAACTGGCGTTGGTCCAGCATCGAGCTTTCATCGACGAAGCCCACATCCAGCGGTTCCTCCCGTCGCTTCCAGCCCTTGATGAAATCGCTGCCGCGCAAGCCCGCTGCCGCCAGCGCCCCGGGAACCGAGGCGACCTGTTGGTAGAAGGCATGCGCCCGGTCCAACGCCTGATCAGTCAGCCCTTCAACCACCGGGCGGTCGCCCTGCCCCGTCAACCATTCGGCGATGCGTTCGTATTGCGGGTCATAGACGGGGGTATAAAGGATGCGGTGAATCGTGGTGGCGGGCACGCCGCGCATCCGCAGCACGCTTGCCGCCTTGTTGGTGGGGGCCAGCACGGCCAGGGTGCGCCGCTCTTTCCGCCGTCGCCCTTCGTAATCGCCCGAGACGATTTCAACGCCCGCCGCCTGCATCGCCTTGGTCAGTTGCGCCAAAAGCAACGTCTTGCCCGATCCGGCCTTGCCGACCACGGCAAGAACCGAGGCCCGGCCTTCGGCGCGAGGCGCGAGGCCACCGTTTTCAAGGTCGATGCCCATGGACATCAGTTCGGCCGCGACACGGTCGAAGGCTTCGGCCTGGTCGTCGGAAAAGGTCACGGTGGGCAGCATGGCGCAACCCTAGGCGAAGGCGTGCGGAAGGACCAGACGCTAATGCGGCAGGACAGAGGACGCGCCATCGGGCGGGTCACCGTCAGAGCCACGCGCGATCAGCTCCAGTTCGGCGGTGCGCAGCGCCTCTTCCGCCTTGGCGGCGAGGGCGGGCAATCCGTTGGCCGAAGCATAGGCTTGCAAGTCCCGAAGGACATCGAAGATCCAGTCGTGGTGCATCGAGTCCCCGAAACCGCCGCCACCGTTTGACGCGGATCATCGCCATGACGGAAACAATTTTGCCGTCACGGCACGAATGATCCCACATTGTGCATAGTGGCGGGATTCGGGGAGCAATAGCAATGCCGCACCCGCAAGGGTTGCGGCATTTCGGTGATCAGCGGCTCAGGCTCGCCTCGAGCGTGTCTTCAAACGTGCGCAACCCGGTGCGCGGGGCCTGAACCAACACCGCCATGTTGCCCGGCTTGTGCTTGTTCTTCAGCATCAGCATGTGGGCTGCCGGAATTTCAGCCCAAGGGAACACCTCGGACATCGAGGGGTCAAGCCGGCGCTCGCACATCAGTTTGTTGGCAGCCGCCGCCTGCTTCAGATGGGCAAAGTGCGACCCTTGCAGGCGCTTTTGGTGCATCCACATATAGCGCACGTCGAAGGTGCAGTTGAAGCCGCTGGTCCCAGCGCAGATCACCACCATGCCACCCTTTTTGCACACCAGCGACGAGACCGGGAAGGTTGCCTCACCGGGGTGTTCGAACACCATATCGACGTTCACACCCTTGCCGGTAATATCCCAGATCGCCTTGCCGAACTTGCGGGCCTCTTTCAGCCAGACGTTGTATTCCTCGGAATTGACCTTGGGCAGTTGCCCCCAGCATTTGAAATCGTTGCGATTTATGACACCTTTGGCCCCCAGCGACATGACGAAATCACGCTTGGACTCGTCGCTGATCACGCCGATCGCATTGGCGCCTGCGGTGTTGATCAACTGGATCGCGAACGACCCCAGACCACCCGAGGCGCCCCAGACCAGCACGTTCTGGCCGGGTTGCAGATCGTGCGGCGGGTGGCCGAACAACATCCGGTAGGCGGTGGCCAGCGTCAGCGTGTAGCAGGCCGATTCCTCCCACGACAGGTGGCGCGGGCGCGGCATCAGTTGCTGGGCCTGCACCTTGGTGAACTGCGCAAAAGACCCGTCAGGGGTTTCATAGCCCCAGATGCGCTGGCTGGGCGAAAACATCGGATCGCCGCCGTTGCACTCCTCATCGTCGCCGTCGTCCTGATTGCAGTGGATCACCACCTCATCGCCGACTTTCCAGCGTTTGACCTTGTCGCCCACCGCCCAGATGATGCCAGAGGCATCGGAACCGGCAACGTGAAACGGTTGCTTGTGGCCATCGAATGGGCTGATCGGCACGCCAAGGGCGGCCCAGACACCGTTATAGTTGACACCCGCCGCCATAACCAGAACCAGCACTTCATGGCTGTCCAGCTTCCAGGTATCGACCACCTCGACCTGCATCGCAGTGTCGGGGTCACCGTGGCGGTTCTGCCGGATCGCCCAAGCATACATCTTGGCGGGCACATGGCCCAGGGGCGGCATCTCGCCAATTTCATAGAGGTCTTTTACCGGCGCGTCATAAGGCGCAATCGGGCTGATCGTATCCAGTGCCATCGGGGCCTCCTGTTCGCTGCGCCGCACCGCAGAATCGGGGCGGGAATGGCGAAGGAATATGGCCGCGCGCGCAATTTTGCAATACTACTATGGCAGTTATTGTAATTTTATGTCTGCTGCGTTGCAGCGTCACCATTCAGCCGCTGCTGCACGGGCGCGGCATAAAATGCCAGAACCGGGGCTGATCCTGGCGTGGGGCGCAGATCATCGCCCAGCAGACCGCGCTTTTGCAGCGGAAGCAGGCCTTCGATCACTGTTGCCGCGAATCCCTGCGGGGCAAGGCGCAACACCGCCTCGTGCCGTTCCAGTTGTGTGGCCAGACGCTCTGCCTCGGCCACCAATGCCGCAAGGTCATCCGGCTGGCTGGCCAGTGCCGCCGCAACCAGCGGCACCGGCGTGACCGGCACAACGCGGGCAATCTCGGCCATCAGGCTGGCGGCCAGTTTTTCGACCGGCGCGGCGGGGTCTTGGGCATAGTAGGCGCGCAGGGAAACCGGGGCGCCAAAACCAGCCGCCGCTGTGCCAAAGCCGGGGAACCGCTTGCGCAATATCTTCCACAGCACGCGTGCGCCGAACCATGCGGTCGTCAGCAGCTTGCCGCGAAACCGCCGTTCTCCCGCCGCTGCGGCCTGCACCAGAATGCGGTCCTCCAGCACCCGGTCATAGCCCAGGCCTACCGGCACAAAGACCACATCGCGCCCCGCCGGATCATAGGCCGAGACGATATAGCTGAGCAGACCCAGCTTTGCCTGCCCCACCCTGCCATCCAGCGACAGCCCGCCTTCGGGGAAAATGGCCTGCGTGGTGCCCTCTTGTGTCGCCATCTGCACAAACCGGGCCAGAACCCGGCGATAGAGCGTGTTGCGCGATTTGCGGCGGATGAAATAGGCCCCCATACCTCGAACCAGTCCCGAAAATGGCCATATCCGCGCCCATTCGCCCACCGCATAGGCCAGCGCAGAACGGTTCGCCACCAGCCAGGTTACCAGCACATAATCCATGTTTGACCGATGGTTCATCACGAACACCACCGTCGCTTTCGGGTCGATCTGGCCCAGTTCCTTGTCCACCTTGCCGACGCGCACGCGGTAAAGCCCCCGGCTTAACCAGCGTGCCAGCCGGATCGCCACGCCAAAATACAACGTGGCCGAGAAAGAGGGCACGATCTCGCGCGCATAGCGGCGCGCCATTTCAAAGGCGACCTCGGGTGGAATGCCCGCCTCGGCGGCGTAATCTGTCACCGCCTCCAGCACGCGGGGGTCATATGACAGTCGCACGATCATGTCTTGTCGCCGGGCGATCTTGAAGAACTCGATCGGTCGGTCCAGCCGCGCATTCAGCCGTGCCAGAGCACGCTCTGCCCGCCGCCGGAAAAACCAGCGCACCGAGGGAAACAGGAAATGCGATGCAAAGGTGACCCCGGCGAACCCAAGGATCAGGACCACAAGCCACAACGGAAGCACGACAGGCTGAAACATCGTGCCAGCTTTGCCGGAAAGTCGCAGTACGTCAAACGACCACGCCGCAGCGCAGCGATTGACAACGGCCAAAAATGTCGCCTATCTGGCCATCGACGAAATAATATTGCCGATCTGATTCAGGAGGGCCGAAGGATGCAGGCGCAGAAGGAAACCCCGTGGCTGTTTCGTACCTATGCGGGCCATTCGACTGCTTCGGCCTCCAACGCGCTGTACCGCACCAATCTGGCCAAGGGGCAGACCGGCCTGTCTGTTGCCTTCGACCTGCCCACCCAGACCGGCTATGACAGCGACCATGAATTGGCGCGCGGCGAGGTGGGCAAGGTCGGCGTTCCCGTCAGCCACCTTGGCGACATGCGGGCGCTGTTTGCCGATATTCCGCTGGAGCAGATGAACACCTCGATGACGATAAACGCCACGGCGCCGTGGCTTTTGTCGCTGTATATTGCCGTGGCCGAAGAACAGGGGGCCGATGTGACCGCCCTGCAAGGAACCGTGCAGAACGACATCATCAAGGAATACCTGAGCCGCGGCACCTATATCTGCCCGCCCAAGCCCAGCCTGCGCATGATCACCGACATCGCGGCCTATACGCAGAAGAACCTGCCCAAATGGAACCCGATGAACGTGTGTTCCTATCACCTGCAAGAAGCGGGGGCGACGCCGGAACAGGAACTGGCCTTTGCGCTGGCCACCGCCTGCGCCGTGCTGGATGATCTGAAGGGCAAGGTCGCGGCCGAAGATTTCCCCAACATGGTCGGGCGGATTTCCTTCTTCGTCAACGCGGGCATCCGGTTCGTGACCGAGATGTGCAAAATGCGCGCCTTTGTCGATTTGTGGGACGAATTGCTGCTGCAGCGTTACGGCGTCACCGATGCCAAATACCGCCGCTTTCGCTATGGCGTGCAGGTCAACAGTCTTGGCCTGACCGAACAGCAGCCGGAAAACAACGTCTACCGCATTCTGCTGGAAACGCTGGCGGTTACCCTGTCAAAAAAGGCCCGCGCCCGTGCGGTTCAGCTTCCGGCGTGGAACGAGGCGCTTGGCCTGCCCCGCCCCTGGGATCAGCAATGGTCGCTGCGGATGCAGCAGATCCTGGCCTATGAGACCGACCTTCTGGAATATGGCGACCTGTTCGATGGCAATCCGGTGGTCGATGCCAAGGTCGCGGCGCTGAAGGAAGGGGCCCGCGCCGAACTGGCGCAGATCGACGCGATGGGCGGCGCGGTGGCCGCGATTGACTATATGAAGGGCCGTCTGGTCGAGTCGAACGCCGAACGCATCGCCAAGATCGAGGCCAAGGAAACCACGGTCGTCGGCGTCAACCGCTGGACCGAGGCGGCGCCTTCGCCTTTGACTGCGGGCGACGGTGCCATCATGCAGGCCGACCCGGATGCCGAGGCCGATCAGATTGCCCGCCTGACCGCCTGGCGCAAATCCCGCGACAATGCCAAGGTGCAGGCCGCACTAGAGGCGGTGCGGCAGTCCGCGCAAACCGGAGGCAACATCATGCCGCCCTCGATCGCCGCCGCCAAGGCCGGGGCCACCACCGGCGAATGGGGCGCGGTCGTCCGCGCCGCCTTTGGCGAATACCGCGCGCCCACCGGGGTTTCGCGCAACCCCTCGAACCGCACCGAGGGGCTGGAACCGATCCGCGAGGCGGTGGATGCCGTTTCCGCCAAACTGGGCCGCCGGTTGAAATTCCTGGTCGGCAAGCCGGGGCTGGATGGCCATTCAAACGGTGCCGAGCAAATTGCCACTCGCGCCCGCGATGTCGGCATGGACATCACCTATGAGGGCATCCGCCTGACCCCCACCGAAATCGTGGCGCGCGCGGCCGAGGAGAACGCCCATGTCGTGGGCCTCTCGATTCTGTCGGGCAGCCACCTGCCCCTTATCGCCGAGGTGATGGAGCGGATGCGCGCTACCGGGCAGGCCGATACCCCGGTGATCGTTGGTGGCATCATCCCCGAAGACGACGCCCGCGCCCTGCGCGAGATGGGCGTGGCGGCGGTCTACACTCCCAAAGATTTTGAACTGAATCGCATCATGCTGGATATTGCCCGCATCGTTGACGAAACTTCGTCAGAAGCCGCCTAATAGACACCGGCGGTTTGCGCCAGATCAAAGTGCCCACGCCCACCTGTGCCATTGCTTCAGCCATCGCACAGGAGGCGTAGATGTTTGAACGTATCAAGGCACTTATCCAACGTTGGGACGATATTCGCGAGGTTGACGCCCTAAGCGACCGCGACCTTGACGACATCGGGGTAACCCGCGGTCAGTTGGAGGATTTCATGCGGATGCCGCATGACCTCGACAAACGGGTGACGGCCATGGCCGCGATCTTTGGTGTTGATGAAACCGCATTGCGCCAGGACCACGGCCATCTGATCGACATGCTGCAAACCTGCGGCCATTGCAAAGACCGCGGGGCCTGCGCTCTGGTGCTGGAGCGGGGCGAGTTGTCGCGCCCGCGCGATGCAGGTTTTTGCCCGAACGCTGCGGATTTCACGGAAATGGCAGCAAATTCCGCCGCCTGAAGGATCAGCGCTTGCGGACGAATTCGGTCCGCAAGACCAGCCCCTTGATCGTGTCATGGCGGCAGTCGATCTCTTCATCGCTGTCGGTCAGTCGAATCGACCGGATCACCGTGCCCTGTTTCAGCGTGGTCGAGGTGCCCTTGACCTTCAGATCCTTGATCAGCGTAACGGAATCGCCGTCGGCCAGCGGATTGCCGGCGGCATCCACAACCTTGCGCACGGCCTCTGCCACCAGATCCGAGGCCGGACGCCATTCGCCGGTCGCTTCGTCATAAACGTAATCGTCGTCGGTCATGCTGCCCTCGTTCCCAATGCTTGCCAGCGGCATAGGCCCCACCGCACGGCGGCACAAGCCCACCCCTTCCCCAAGAGTTTCTGGCGCGCTAGCCTTGTGCTGTTGAACGGAGGCCCACATGACATTCCACATCGGCGCCAAGCCGGGCGAAATTGCCGACACCGTCCTGTTGCCGGGCGATCCCTATCGCGCCCGCTGGGCCGCGCAGAGGTATCTGGAGAACCCGGTTCTGGTGAACGAGGTTCGCGGGATGCTGGGCTATACCGGCATCTGGCGCGGGCATCGGGTGACCATTCACGGCAGCGGCATGGGAATGCCGTCGCTGTCGATCTATGCCAATGAATTGATAAAGGATTACGGCGCGCAGACCCTGATCCGCATCGGGTCGGCGGGGGCGATGCAGCCGCATGTCAAGGTGCGCGACGTGGTGCTGGCGCAGGCGGCATCAACTCTTGGCAGCCCGTCGCGGTCGATCTTTCGCGATCTCAGCTTTGCGCCTGTGGCCGATTTCGGTCTGCTGGCGGCGGCGCATAAGGCGGCCCTGAAAATCGGCGTGCCGGTGCATGTCGGGGGGATTTATTCGTCGGATACCTTTTACGACGAACGCCCCGACCTGAACGAGCAATTGCAGCGCCACGGTTGCCTGTGCGTGGAAATGGAGGCGGCGGAACTGTATCACCTTGCCGCCCGCCATGGCCGCCGCGCGCTGGCAGTGCTGACGATTTCCGATCACCTCTTGACGCAAGAGGCGCTGCCCGCCGATCAGCGCGAAACCAGCTTTGGCGCAATGGTCGAAGTGGCGCTGGAGGCCGCGTTCAGCTAATGCCCAGCGCGCGGGCCACCCGCTCTACCGGCTGGCCGGGGCGGAGTGGCCGGGCCGACCACAGGCGCAGCGCAAGCGGCAGCTTTACCCGCTGCGACAGCGGCGCCACCAAGGTGCCCCGCGCCAGATGCCCTGCCACCAGCGCGCCATGGGCCATCAGAACGCCCGCGCCATTCGCCGCCTCCTCCACCGCCAGCGCATAAAGTGAAAACACCGGCCCACGCGGGGCAAAGGGCTGGCCGGGCATCGCCTGCGCCGCCCAAAGCTGCCAATCGTCGGCCCATGCAAGATCAATCAGACAGGGCAGCGCGGTCAAATTCTCGGGCCGTGTCAAACGACCGGCCAAGGCTGGGGCGCAAACCGGAAACAGCCAATCCTCGGCCATCACCTGGCCCTGATCGCCGGGAAACAGGCTCAGGTCATAGGGCGCACGTTTCAGGTTGGGCGGAGCCTCCATCGCGGTGATGGAAATGGCAACCTCGGGCATCGCCGCGCGCAGGGCGGGCAGGCGGGGCGACAGCCACAGTTGCGCGATGGCGGGCAAGGTGGCAATGTGGACAGCGCGGGGGGCTGCCTCGGCCCGCAGATGGTGCTGGGCCAGACCCAGCGCATCGAACGCCTCGGTAAAGCCGGGCAACACGCGGGCCCCCAGGACGGTCAGTTCCACCCCCTTGGCGCTGCGCTGGAACAAATCGGCCCCCAGCCGCCCCTCCAGCGCCTTGACATGCGCCGTCACCGCGCCGGGCGTCACCCCCAGTTCCACCGCTGCCGCAGCAAACCCGCCCAGCCGGGCGGCCGCCTCGAACGCCCGCAGGGCATTCAGCGCAAGATCTTTGGGGCGGGGTGGCGAAACGGGCATGGCTTAATTTTCCTCACCCTAGATTTTCCGAAAACTGATTTGCCCGCAAGCCCCCTGCCCCGCATCATCGGGCAAAAGGAGATCGCCATGCCCCATCTTGCCCGCCGCCCCTGGGTTCCCG
>CALRKX020000042.1:0-10832 GCA_943368305.1 Erythrobacter sanguineus | reverse complement strand
CGTCACATCTGCAAGGCCAATTGGTCGCTGTTCACCCCGCCTATGACGCCGCCTTTGACGGCTTTGCCACCGCCGCGGTGCGCGGCAACCCTGGGGCGCGGCAGGCTTGGGCGGTGGATCAGGTGAAAAAGGCCCTGACCGCCAGCCGTAACCTTGGCCTGACGGCACAAGCGACGTTTTCGGGCGCGTTGGCCTGGCCCTATGTCTACCCATGGCCACAGCGCCCGGCGGGGCTGGTGGAGGAGGCGTTCGACGAATTGGCCCGGCGCTGGCGTCCCATCCTGGATCATGCCGAAGAGATGGGCGTGGACCTGTGCTTTGAAATCCACCCCGGCGAAGATCTGCATGACGGCATCAGTTACGAGATGTTTCTGGACCGTGTGGGCAACCATGCGCGGGCCAACATGCTCTATGATCCGTCGCATTATGTACTGCAACATCTTGATTATCTGGCGAATATCGACATCTATCACGACCGCATCCGCATGTTCCACGTGAAGGATGCCGAGTTGAATCCCACCGGGCGCCAGGGGGTTTATGGCGGGTTCCAGTCCTGGGTAAACCGGGCCGGGCGGTTCCGCAGCCTGGGCGACGGACAGGTGGATTTCGGCGGCGTTTTTTCCAAACTCACACAATACGGCTTTGACGGCTGGGCCGTGGTCGAATGGGAATGCGCGCTGAAACACCCCGAGGATGGCGCCCGCGAAGGGGCCGAGTTCGTCAAGGCCCACATCATTCGCGTGACCGAAAAGGCATTTGACGATTTTGCAGGTGCGGGCACAGACCGCGCGGCAAATCGCCGGATGCTGGGGCTGGAGGGTTAGATGGACCCCATTCGACTTGGCATGGTTGGCGGCGGGCAGGGGGCCTTTATCGGGGGGGTTCACCGCATTGCGGCGCGGCTGGATGGGGAGTTCCGGCTGGTGGCGGGGGCATTGTCCGCGACGCCGGAAAAGGCGCGGGCGTCGGCGGCCGAGCTGGGTCTGGACCCGGCGCGCAGCTATGACGATTTTCGCCAGATGGCCAGCCGCGAGGCGCGGTTGAAGGATGGTATCCGTGCGGTGGCCATTGTCACGCCCAACCACATGCACGCCACCCCTGCGATCGAATTTCTGCGCCGTGGCATTCATGTGATCTGCGACAAGCCGCTGACCGCCACCATGGCAGAGGCGAAAAAGCTGGCAAAGGTAGCAAAGAATGCCAAGGCGCTGTTCATCCTGACGCACAATTACACCGGCTATCCGATGATCCGGCAGGCCCGCGCCATGGTGGCACGGGGTGATCTGGGCCGCATTCGTCTGGTTCAGGTGGAGTATGTGCAAGATTGGCTGACCGAGGCGGTCGAGGCTGCGGGGTCAAAGCAGGCCGAATGGCGCACCGATCCGGCCCGATCAGGCGCTGGGGGCGCCTTGGGCGATATTGGCACCCATGCCTATAACCTTGCGGCCTTTGTCAGCGGCGAGGTTCCTGAGGCGCTGGCCGCCGATCTGTCGTCCTTTGTGCCGGGGCGCAAGCTGGACGACAACGCCCATGTCATGCTGCGCTATGCCAGCGGGGCGCGGGGCACCTTGTGGTGCAGTCAGGTGGCCCCCGGCAATGAAAACGGGCTGCGCTTGCGCATTTACGGCGAAAAGGGCGGTCTTGAATGGGGCCAGGAAGACCCCAACCGCCTGTGGTTCGCGCCCTATGGTCAGGAACGGCGGCTTATCACCCGCAACGGGGCCGGGGCAGGCCCCGATGCGGCCCGCGTCAGCCGCGTTCCCTCTGGCCATCCTGAAGGCTATCTGGAAGCCTTTGCCACAATCTATGCCGAAGCCGCCCGCGCCATACGCGCCCATGATGCGGGGCGGCCGGTTCCTGTGGGTGTAACCTATCCCACGCTGGGCGATGGGTTGCAGGGGATGCGCTTTGTCGAAGCTGCGGTGCAATCCGCGCGCCGAAATGCAGCATGGGTGGCGCTATGACCCCGATCCTTGCGCTGCACGATGTCAAGAAATCCTTCGGCCCGATAGAGGTGCTGCACGGCATCGATTTCGCCCTGTACCCCGGAGAGGTTCATGCCCTGATCGGCGAAAACGGTGCTGGCAAATCGACGATCATGAAGATTCTGGGCGGCTTTCTGGCCGCCAGTTCGGGTCAGGCTCTGTTCGAGGGCGCGCCTGCCACCTATCGGTCTGGGGCCGAGGCCGAGGCGCAGGGCATTGTCGTCATCCATCAGGAATTCAATCTGGCCGCCGATCTGACCGTCAGCCAGAACATCTGGTTGGGCCGCGAAATGGGGGGCTGGCTGCTGGACCACAAGGCGATGCGGGTGGCAACCCAGGCGCTGCTGGACCAGTTGGAATGCCGGGTCAGCCCGGATGCCCGCATCCGCGACCTGCCCGTATCCGACCGCCAGATGGTCGAGATTGCCAAGGCCCTGTCGCGCAATGCGCGGGTGCTGATCATGGACGAGCCCTCTGCCGTCTTGACCGGGCACGAGGTAGAGGTGTTGTTCCGTCAGATCGACCGGCTGCGCACGCAGGGCGTGGCCCTGCTTTACACCTCTCATCGGCTGGACGAAGTGGTACATCTGGCCGACCGGATCACAGTCTTGCGCGACGGTGCCGTCGTGCGCCAAGCCCTGCGCGGCGAGATGACAGAGGACGGAATGGCCACCGCCATGGTGGGCCGCGACCTGAACGATATCTTTCCGCCAAGGCGCAGCGATTTTGGCCCCGTGGTGCTGGAACTGCGCGATTTCGCGGTGCCGCCGCTGGTAGGGGGAATCAACCTTGCGTTGCGCAGGGGCGAAGTGCTGGGGATTTCCGGGCTTGTCGGGTCGGGTCGCACATAACTGGCCGAGGGGGTCGTGGGTCTGCGCCCCCACCGGGGCACCGTGCGGCGCAACGGGGCCGCCATCACCATTCGGTCGCTGTCTGCGGCTGCGGAACAGGGGCTAGCCTATCTGACCGAAGACCGCAAGGAACGCGGTCTGCTGCTGGCCAAGACCCTGCGCGAGAACCTGACGCTTTCCACGCTGGAGCGGTTTGGCACCCCCTTGGTATCGCGTGAGGCCGAGGAAAAGGCGCTGACCCAAGCGATTGCCGATTTCGATATCCGCGCGCCAAAGCGCGATATGGCGGTGGGCAACCTGTCGGGCGGCAATCAGCAAAAGGTATTGCTGGCCAAAACCATGCTGGCCCAGCCAGAGGTGATCATCATAGACGAGCCGACCCGCGGCATCGACATCGGCACCAAAAGTCAGATCTACCATTTCATCGACCGCCTCGCCCGCGAGGGGCGCAGCGTGATCGTCATTTCCTCTGACATGCCCGAGATTCTGGGCCTTTCCGATCGCGTTCTGGTCATGCGGCAGGGCTGTATGGCGGGTGTGCTGGACGGGGCAGAGATTACCGAAACCGCAGTGGTGCGGCTGGTGATGGGAACCACAGAAAAGGCCACCGAGAATGCGTAACCTGTCGCTGTCCACCCTTGGCCCCCTGGCCGCGCTGATCCTGCTGGTGATCCTTGGGGCGTGGCTGAACGAGAATTTCTATTCCGCCGGCAACATCACCAACGTGCTGGCCCGGTCGGCCTTTATCGGCATGATCGCGGTGGGGATGACCTTTGTCATCACCAGTGGCGGGCTGGACCTGTCGGTCGGGTCGATGGCTGCCTTCATCGCCGGCATGATGATTCTGGCGATGAATGCCATGCTGCCCAGGCTGGGCGTCGGCCTGCCGCTGGTGCTGGCAGGCATGGGCGTGGCGCTGGGGGTTGGCCTGCTGGCGGGGCTTGGCAACGGGCTGTTGATCACGCGCGCGCGGATAGAGCCGTTTATCGTGACCCTTGGCACGATGGGCATTTTTCGCAGCCTTGTGACCTGGATCGCCGATGGCGGCACGCTCAGTCTCGATTTCAGCACGCGTGAGTTTTACCGCCCGGTCTATTACGGCGGCCTGTTCGGCATTGCCTGGCCGATCATCGTTTTCGCCATTATCGCCGTGCTGGGAGAGGTGGCGATGCGCCACACCCGCTTTGGCCGCTATTGCGAGGCGATCGGATCGAACGACAAGGTGGCGCGCTATTCCGCGGTGAAGGTCGAGCGGGTTCAACTGTGGACCTATGTCATCCTTGGGCTGCTGGTTGGCCTTGCCACCATCCTTTATGTGCCGCGCCTTGGGTCGGCCTCGGGTTCCACCGGCCTTTTGTGGGAGCTGGAGGCGATTGCCGCCGTGATCATCGGCGGTACCGCGCTGAAAGGCGGCTATGGCCGGGTCTGGGGCACGGTGGTGGGCGTGCTGATCCTGAGCCTGATCGACAACATCCTGAACCTTGCCGACCTGGTGTCGCCCTATCTGAACGGCGCGATTCAGGGGGTTATCATCGTGCTCGCCGTTGTGTTGCAACGCGGGAAATCATCCGCCGAAGGGCGGTAATCTGGCCCGCCAAAGGGCGGTCATCTGGGAGGAGAGACCATGAAACGTAGACAATTCCTTGGCAGCGCCGCGGTACTGGCCGTGGGGGCGGCAACCGCCGGTTCGGTTCAGGCGCAGGAAACCACCTATACCATCGGCGTGTCGATCCCGTCGGCGACGCACGGGTTCATGGGCGGTCTGAACTGGCACGCCCAGCAATCCATCGCGCGGCTGGAAAAGGCCTATCCGAACCTGAAATTCGTTCTGGCCACGGCGGGCGAGCCGGGCAAGCAGGTTGACGACATCGAAGACATGCTGGCCACCCGCAACATCGACGGTCTGGTTGTGCTGCCCTTTGAATCCGAGCCGCTGACCGGGCCGGTCAAGGCGGTGAAAGATGCCGGCAAATGGGTGACGGTGGTTGACCGTGGCCTGTCGGTCGAAGGCATCGAAGATCTGTATGTCGCGGGCGACAACACCGCCTTTGGCCGGGTTGCGGGCGAATATTTCAAGGCCAACCTGGCATCCGGGTCCAAGATCGTGATCCTGCGTGGCATCGCCACCACGCTGGACAATGAGCGGGTCGAGGCCTTTGAAAAGGCCATCGACGGGTCGGGGATCGAGATCCTCGACAAGCAGCACGGCAACTGGAACCGCGACGAAGCCTTTACCGTCATGCAGGACTATCTGTCGAAATACCCCAAGATCGATGCGGTCTGGGCGGCGGATGACGACATGGCCATCGGCGTGATGGAAGCAATTGCCCAAGCCGGTCGCGAAAAGGAAATGTGGATCATCGGCGGCGCCGGGATGAAGGAGATCGTCAAGCGGATCATGGACAAAGACCCGCAACTGCCGGTCGATGTCACCTATCCGCCTGCCCTGATCTCGGCCGCGATTGAAATGACGGCGCTGCGGTTCGTGTCGGATACGCCGGTTTATGGCCGGTTCATCATCGGCTCGACCCTGATCACACCGGACAATGCGGCGCGGTTCTATTTCCCCGACAGCCCGTTCTGATCAGACACATGGCAAAACGCCGCCCCGACCCTTTGGCCGGGGCGGCGTTTTCTTGCGCGGATCAGCCACGGCTCAGGGCCCGCCAACCCAAAGATACGGCAGACGCAATAGCCATTTGTGATGAACGCAAAACCTCTTGCCATCCATGTGGAGCGACGCAACGCCTCTTCGCCCATCACGCGTCCTGCGGCATCAGCAGCCTTTCTGCGGCGACTGGGCATTTGACGCCGCGAACACGGCAATCGAGCCCTCCAGCATCGCCAATCTCCTTTAGCCCTGCTGCAAAGAGCTCTTGTCGATCCTGATCCTGCGCAGGCTGAAAGCCGGGGGATTGGCATCAGGGGAAAATGTGGGGCTGGCGTCCGTCCAGTTCTCGCAGCCCTACGATCCGTGCCGGGACGCCTGCCACAACCGACATTGGCGGGATCATGCCGCGCACCACGGTGCCCGCCGCAATGACAGCACCATCACCGATGTCGGCGCCAGCCAGGATGATCGCACCGCCACCAATCCAGACGTCGCGGCCTATGCGGATATCGCGTTCATCCGGGGCTTGCTGCCGAATGGGGGCCCCGTCGCGGAACCGATAGTTCGACGCGGTTATCAGCACATTGGGACCAAGCATCGTATCATCGCCAACCGCTATGCAGGCGACGCAAGGCCCGGCCCACAAACGGGTATTCTCGCCCACCAGAACCCGCGCACCAAGGTGGATACGGCTTCCAAAAGCAAAGGTCGCCGTTGGGCTGATCATGCAACCGCTGCCCACCGACATTTGCCGCCGTGGTGCCACATGCGAATAGTTGTAAAAGTTGATCAGTTTGGCCAGGTGCGCCCAGGCACGAGGATCCAGCAGGCTGGCCGCAAATCGCACACCGCGCTGCCTGCGCGACAAAGCTGACCTGCGGCCCCCCTCTTGCGTCGGCAAAGGATCAAATCCCCAAGTTTTTGGCATCTACCCACCCGCGTTTAGGCAGCCAGCCGGGCCCGTCCGGGTCGGGCACGGCTGCGGCCAGAAGCCTGGCAAGAGTGAAGCCGAGGGCACCAAATCTGTGTTTAGGGGTCAGCAGCCTCTTGATCAGGGCCTTGCGCTGGTGCGGAGCGCTTGGCGGTGTCAGACCAAGCGCAGCGATCTGTCGTTCACCCCGCCGCCAGCGGGCGCGCATCTCTACCCATCCCCAGAACGTAGCGGGTGCGCCCGTCATGGCGATGGCTTCCGGCACAAATCTGCGCCGAGCGGGCGGCACCATGGCGGCCACGAAAATATCATCGCCGGAAACCTCTGGCCATTCCTGCCAAAGCGCGCGGCCAGCCGCCGATATGCCGATCGCGCCCAGAAATGCGCATTCCCGTGCATAGGGCAGTTCTTCCCAGGTTCTGGCAATCGCGGCAGAAATACGGGACGCACCGGCAGTGTCATGCAGCCGACGGGCGGCGACAAGATCGGCTGATCCGTTGGCAAGTGGTGTCAGCAAGACCTGCAAATCACAGGCCCGCAGCGTCACATCTGCATCCAGATAGAGGCGCGGAAACAGCCCCGCCAACGCATCGTCTCCGGCCTGAAGTGCCCCTGTTTTTCCGGGGGTTGCCAGTTCGATAATCTGGGCATCCTGGGGGTGGAGTTGTCGGATCATTTCTGCGCTGCCGTCGGTGCAACCATTGCATACCCAGATGATCTGTCCGCCCTGCCCCGCAACACAGTCCAGCAGGGCAGGTACCGTATGGGCCAGGACCGCCCGTTCATTCCTGACCGGCACCACAATTCCGAATCTGTAGTACCGGACCAGAGCCGTCACTCCTTGGGATTGGTCAGAAGAAAGCATGTTGTCAGCAACCAAAGCGCAATGCCTCCCACGCGCGCAATGACGACGGGGCTATCTGCAATTGCAAGCTCAAGCCCGATCATCGTCAGGGATAACCCCAGAAACACGCCTTTGGTGGAGATCAGCCACCTTGACCCCAAGAGGCCTGGTGGCCGGTTCGCAGGAAGCCATGCCTCCCACGAAGGCGCGTTTCCAACAGGCGTGATCCGGGTGAGGAACTGCTTGATCTGACGGGTACGGATGCCGTGGTGGCACCATTGCAGGGCGCAGGCAAGGCTCGCCGTCTGATAGCCAAGGCTGATGGCCCAGACCTCGCCCGGCCGAAAGACCGTCAGGCCGATGGAAGTCACAAACAGAACAACCACCATCTGCAAGATGATATTCTGCAAGAACACCCGTAACAGCACCTCCTGACGCAGCGATGCAATCTCCACCCCAACAGGAAGCGCGTTCACCAGGGCATCCTTTTCCAAAGTTTCCATCGGCGCAGAATACGATCCTGCCAAATGCCGAGGCGCGAGCGGTAACGGTCTCCGTACCAGGGCATCAACCGTAGCCCGTCACTGCCACGGTCCCGATAGAAGTTGGGCACCGGGTGAAAATTGCGCATCTTCAGATGAAAGATCTCGCTGGCGCTGCCTGCCTGCGGTGGCACCAGCCAGCGCCAGTCACCCGCTACGCGGCGACCGGCCGTCTGTTCACGCTGATGAAAGGTCATGAACTGGTCCGATGCGGCATGGTGGTCAACCATGGTGACGCCCGCCGCCTTGAACGAATACAGGACCGCCCGGTTCAATTCTGTCAGCGCCACATCCCGCCACAACGGCGGGCCACCGGCTGATGTGTCATGCCCCAGCGCGCGGGCCACATCTGGCAGCATATCATAGCGTTTAACATCGCCGAAATTGCGCGAGCCGATCTCTGTTCCCATGTAGAATCCGTTGAAGGGAGCACAGGGATAATCGATCCCTCCAATTGTCAGGACCATATTGGATACGACCGGCACCGCATACCACCGTAGCCCCAATACGTTGAAACTGGCGCTGTCTGGGTGCCGGATGTCGATTTCCCGCACGGCGCCAGAAGGAAGCGGGAACATATGTCGCTGGTCGGACCGGTCGCGAATGAACAGCGGCAGCAGATCGAACCGGCCGGGTGTGCCGGTCTGGTTCCAACCCATGGCTTTGGCGATGCGGGTCACCTCGACATTCTGCCGGTCGCCCAAAAGGCTGCCGTCCGCGCCCATATGGCAAGCATATTGCGCAACCTGGGGGCTTTCTATCCACGCCGGCAGATCATGGCCGCGCACAGGTTGAAAAATCGACATTGTCGAGCGCACCCGTCCATCGGCTTGCGCTTCGTGCAGATGCGTCATCACCCGGGAATTGATCTGATCGGGGGTGGTCAGATGGCGGCAATCGACAACATCAAGGCTTTCCCAATACAGCCGCCCGATGCAGCGCCCGGTGTTGCGCCAGGCAAGCCTTGCTCCAAACGCCAGTTCGTCGGCTGTGTGATCATACCATCCATGTCGTGACAGGCTGCGCCGCACCTCGGCCCAGCGGGCCTGGCGCCCGCCGCGACCCGTGCCATTGGCATCGTGGAACTGATCAAGGAAATGGCGCGCCTCCTCTTTCCGCTCTAATGCCGAAAGGCGGCGCAGGCGGCGTTCCAGCGGGCTGCCCGTCGCGGCATTTCCGTCACGGAATATGGCCGACAACAGATGTCGCATCACATCAACCCATCGAACTGGCGTGCGGCATCGCGGATTTCGCGCCGGTTGATGTGAAAAACCAGCTCCAGCGCACGGGCCTTGGCGCGGCGATAAGCGGCATCGCGCGGCTGTTGGCTGCGGTAAAGCGCACGGGCGCGACGGTCGTCCATTCGTACAATGTCCAACGCGCGGGCGCCTTCGGCCCGATCGCGCACGGCCTGCCAGATTGGCGTTCCGGTGTGAATGGTGAAATCATTGAACCGAACCCGGTCCAGCAACGGGGCGTGTTCTTCCAGAAAGCGGACGGTCGCCTGCATGTCTTCGGCGGTCTCGCCGGGAAAGCCTTTGAACATCGTGCAGCGGATCGACAGGCCTGCGGCATGTGCGTCATGTATAAACGCGCTGTTTCGGGCGACAGACGATCCTTTGCGCATCGCATCCAGCAGGCGCTGGCTGCCACTTTCCAGGCCAAAGGAAACCCGTCGCATTCCACCCTCGGCTGCGGCGTGCAGATCGGCGCGTGACAAGCCGTTGTCGACGCGCTGATCCACATGCACGGTCCCCACCCATTCCGCCCCCTGCACATACCGGCCAATGTCCTTGGCCATCCCACGGATCATGCCCGGCCAGGAATTCAGCTTGAGGTCCAGAAAAAGGAAATTGGTCGTCTCATGCCGCCGTGCCTGCTCTTGCATCTCAAGCAGGACATTCTCCACGCTCCGGGTGCGGAATGTGCGGCCATTGACGGAAATGACATCGGAACAGAACAGGCATTGATCCCATTGGCATCCACGCCCCGTCATGATCGGCACAATGCGCACCGGATAGCGGTCCCACGGGAAATCGGTGAAATCCGGAACCGGCGTGTTGTTCAGATCGCGCAGCGGCTGCGCAGGAGCCGAGCGACGCCCATCCGGCAGGATGACGCCATCGTGACCAAGCAGATCGCGCCCGGCAACCAAAGCCTCGGCCAGATCGGGCAGATCACGATCGATCTCTGCCCCCACGACAGCAGCAACACCCGGAACCGCGCGCCATACGTCGGCGGTTTCGGCAATATTGAACATCGGACCGCCCAGCAATACAGGCACACCATTTTGTTGGGCTACCGCCGCAATCGCTCGCAGGCTTTCAAAATGTTGAAGATACGCCGAGACAAGAATGGCATCGGGCGCGCGTGCCAACGACCTCGACACTTCGCGCAGAACCACGGGATGCACCCGTTCAGATCTGCGACAGGCAATTTGGCGAAGCAGGTCGCGCGCGCCAAGTACAGGGGGCCAGTCTGACAGATGCAGTCGCCGTTTCACATGGTCCAGCCTGGTTTCACGACGCTCGCGCTGGGTCGCCGGCACATCATAGGCAAGGGGGCACAGCACCTCGACCTGATGCCCGCGATTGCGCAGTGCTGCGGCAAGCACGCCGACCGCCAGGGTCGGGAAGCTGGCAAAGTTATTCAGATCAACAATAAGAAATCTGGATTTCGTTCCCACATCAGGGGCAACCGGAGCGACTGTCGTGGCAGCCATGCGAGGCGACCGTATTGCGCGGGTCATATACCTTACCAACAATGCTACGAATTGATCTTATCAGTGGATAATTGAGACGAACGTCGCCGCCCTTGCAACCAGATAATCCATGGTTTTGTCAGGCGCGCCTTTATTCAAGGGCAAGAGTTCCAATTGTGCAATGGCGTTAGGCAGAGCGGTGTTGCAAGATATGGCCACCGCTTTCCCCACTCTCGCCGTCTGAACGGACTTCGATGGCATAGTCTGCCCCTGCAACCAGCTCTTTCACGAAAACCGAAGGATGATCGGGCGGGGCAAGGATGGTGACAGAATGGCGCGCGCGTGTCAGGGCCACATAGAACACACG
>CALRKX020000041.1:0-10871 GCA_943368305.1 Erythrobacter sanguineus | reverse complement strand
TTAGAGCCGAAATCCGGCTCTGTCGCGGCGGCCAGCATCAATTCGGCACGCCCGGCCAGCATCGCCGCCCGCGCATCAGAAGGCGGCAACGGTTGAAAGCTGAACTCTGCCAAGACCTTGCCGGTCACCGGATCGGACAGGCGTGTCACCGCCTCGGCCACATCCAGCCGTAGCCCGCGCGCCTCGGCAAAGGCGCGCAGCACCACGGGCAGCAACATCCGCCCCGGATCGGCCGCCCCCACGATCCGCACCACAGATTTCGGCGCCGTCAGTTCCGGGCAGGCCGGCCCGTCGCACAAGACCCCGGCGGCATCCACTGTCAGCGGGCCATAACTGGTATCCAGCCGATAGAACTCTCCGTCAAAGCCCTGCAAGGTGCCCGCGACAGAAAGCGCCCCGTCGCGAGAGGTCAGCGTAACGTCCTGCGCCCACGCAGCCCCCCCAAAAAGAAGCGCGGCGATCACCGCCGCGCATCTTGCAAAGCCCCTCATCTGTGTTCCGCCCGACCCTTAGTTCGCGGCGGCAATATTCGTCGTCGGAGCAAGATTCTTCAACACCAGATAGCCCCCTGCGGCGTCACAATCCGGCATCGTCACCGCCAGATCCTGCACCTGCACCTTGCCACCGGTGGAAATCAGCGTCTGGCCCAGCAGTTCGCGGCCACAGGTCGCGGGTTCAATCGCCGCTTCGACCACAATATCGGACCGCACGGCACTGTCAGCGGGATAGGTGTAGACCGCCGCCAGCAAGGGCGTCGGGGTCGCATCATCACCCAAAAGAGTCATGAACCCCTGCGAGGCAGGCAGCAGCGCCGAAGGTGAACGCGTGTTTTCGGCCCAGACATCGCCGGGCGTACCGTAACCAGAGCCGCCCTCGAAGCCATGCAGCAAAAAGGCATCATCCTGTTGCCACTGAATGGCAAAACGGCGCAGCCCGGCCAGTTCAGGCGTGCTGATCCGATTGGAGGTGCGGGTGCCATCGGCAAAGACCACCGTCACCTCAGCGTCGGTCGTCAGGGCGGGCATATCCAGAAACAGGCCGCCCGTAGCATTGGTCAGCGCAGTAAAGGTCAGCCCCTCTTGCTGCACTACCACGCGCTCGTTGCTGTGGCAGGCGGCGACAAGACTGATCCCGATCATCGCGGCCGGTTCGGCCACAAGGTCCAGCGCAACTGGGCAATCTTGTGCAACTGGCTGCACCGCCGGATCAACCTTGGGCGCCGGATCGGCAACGGCAGGGGCAGGCAGCACCGGCTGCTGCATGACAGGCGGGGCCAAAACCACCAACGGCACCTTGGGCATAGGCAACAACTCTGCGCTGACGGGCCGTGGCCTTGTGGTTTCCGGCCCGGCGGCCACCGGCTCTATCGCTTCTGGCGTTGCCTCCAGCGAGTGACGTGCCTGTTCCTGCGCTGCCTTGGTCTGCACCAGATGGCCAGCCGCCAGTGCGACCGACAGCACGGCAACAACCCGTGCGATTCTGCGCTTCCACTCCAACATCTTGACCAAAGCCCCCGAATGACAGGCAGAACCTGCGCGTCAAACGGGGCGATGGCGTGGCGAAACCTTGGAATGTTTCCCGCCCTGACGGCGGGAATCCGGCGATCTTGCCAGATTCAGGCCAAGCGACCGTGGCAATGTTTGAATTTTTCGCCCGATCCGCAGGGGCAAAGATCATTCCGGGACGGATTACCCCAGGTTGTGGGGTCCGATTCGTCAAAACCTGCCAGACGCTCTGCCGGCGCTGCCGCAATTGGCGCATCCGGAGCGGAAACAATCTCTGGCGTGCCGACATCTTCGGGCTGCTGCTGTGCTGCGGCCTGCTGCGCTTCGATCTGGGCCATCATGGCAGCCTGTTCTTCGCGTGTGATCGGGCGGATCATCGACAGCCGCTGCGTCACATCCTGCCGCAATCCGTCCAGCATGTGTTCGAACAACTGGAATGCCTCGGTCTTGTATTCGTTCAGCGGGTCACGCTGTGCATAGCCGCGGAACCCCACGACCGAACGCAAATGCTCCAGCCGCAGCAGGTGGTCGCGCCACTTGCCGTCGATGGTCTGCAACAAAAGCTGCTTTTCGATGTTGCGCATGGTTTCCGGGCCGAAGGCATCTTCTTTCTGCGCCATCTGCGTGTCGGAGGCCTCGGTGATCCGCTTGCGCATCACGTCCTGATCCACACCCTCTTCGGCAGCCCAATCGGCAACCGGCAGGTCAAGGTTCAGCTTTTCGGCGATACCAAGCCGCAGGCCCTGAACGTTCCAATGGTCGGCATAGCTTTTGGGCGGCATATAGGCATCGACCAGATCGTCGATTACCGAATGGCGCATGTCGCGGGCGATCTCGTCCAGATCTTCGGCTTCCATGATCTCCATGCGCTGGCCAAAGATCGCCTTGCGCTGGTCGTTCATCACATCGTCAAACTTCAGCAATTGCTTGCGGATGTCGAAGTTGCGGCCCTCCACCTTGGCCTGCGCGCGCTCCAGCGACTTGTTGACCCAAGGGTGAACGATCGCCTCGCCTTCCTTCATGCCCAGACTGGACAGCACCTTGTCCAACCGTTCCGACCCGAAAATCCGCATCAGGTCATCTTCCAGCGACAGGAAGAACGACGACCGGCCCGGATCGCCCTGACGGCCCGAACGGCCGCGCAACTGGTTGTCGATGCGGCGGCTTTCGTGGCGTTCGGTCGCCAGAACGAACAGGCCACCGGCGGCAATCACCTGCGCCTTTTCATCGGCATGTTCCGCCTCGATCCGGGCGCGCACCTCATCGGGGTGGGCTTCGGGGTTGGCGGCAATCTCTTCCAGCACCTTCATCTCGACGTTGCCGCCAAGCTGAATGTCGGTGCCGCGACCGGCCATGTTGGTGGCGATGGTCACCGCGCCCAAGCGGCCCGCATCGGCCACGATCTTGGCCTCTTGCTCGTGCTGACGTGCGTTCAGCACGTTATGCGGAATGCCCGCAGCCGTTAGCAGCGCCGACAGCGATTCCGACTTGTCGATAGAGGTGGTGCCGACAAGGATCGGCTGGCCCTTGGCATGGGCCTCCTGAATGGTCTTGACGATGCCTTCGTTCTTTTCGCGCGCGGTGCGGTAGACCGCATCATGCTCGTCCTTGCGGGCGACGGGGCGGTTGGTCGGCACCTCGACCACGCCCAGCTTGTAGATCTCCATGAACTCGTCCGCTTCGGTCAGCGCGGTGCCGGTCATGCCCGACAGCTTGGCGTAAAGCCGGAAATAGTTCTGGAAGGTCACACTGGCCAAGGTGACGTTTTCGGGCTGAATCGCCACATGCTCCTTGGCCTCGATCGCCTGATGCAGCCCGTCCGACAAGCGGCGGCCACGCATCATGCGCCCGGTGAATTCGTCGATCAGCATCACCTCGCCGTCACGCACGATATACTGCTGGTCCTTGGTGAACAGCTTGTGTGCCTTCAGCGCCTGCGTGGCATGGTGAACCAGAGTAGAGCTTTCGGGATCATAAAGGCTCTGCCCTTCGGGCAGCAGCCCTGCCTGCGACAACAGGGTTTCAATCGCCTCGTTGCCCTCTTCCGTCAGCGTGACGTTGCGGGCTTTCTCGTCCAGCTTGTAATGCGCCTCGGTCAGTTGCGGGATCAGCACATCCACCTTCTGATACAACTCACTGCGGTCTTGCGACGGGCCAGAGATGATCAGCGGCGTGCGCGCCTCGTCGATCAGGATGCTGTCCACCTCGTCCACGATGGCAAAGAAATGGCCGCGCTGTGCCATCTCCTCGATACTGCCCTTCATGTTGTCGCGCAGATAGTCAAAACCCAGCTCGTTGTTGGTGGCATAGGTGATGTCGGCCCGGTAGGCGCCGCGCTTTTCCTGCTCTTCCTGATAGGGATAGACCACCCCGGTCGTCAGACCCAGATGAGCATAAACCTTGCCCATCCATTCCGCGTCGCGCTTGGCCAGATAGTCGTTGACGGTCACGACATGCACGCCTTTGCCAGCCAGCGCGTTCAAATAGGCAGGAAAGGTCGCCATCAGCGTCTTGCCCTCGCCCGTGCGCATTTCGGCGATGTTGCCTTGGTGCAGGAAGATCCCGCCCATCAACTGAACGTCAAACGCCCGCAAGCCCAGCGCACGGCGCGCCGCCTCGCGGCAGTTGGCAAAGGCTTCGGGCAGCAGATCGTCCAGATCCTCACCCTGCTCCTGCACGCGCTTTTGAAACGCCAAGGTCTTGGCGATGATCCCCTCATCGCTCAACGCGGCAAACTCTGGCTCCAGCGCATTGATCTTGGCGACCAGAGGCTGCACCGATTTTACCTTGCGGTCGTTCGGCGTGCCGAAAACCTTGCGTGCAAGCGCGCCAATACCCAGCATGTTCTCTCCGACCCGAATGATCCTGACATGATCGTGTGAGGCTCATGGCTTGCCCGGCAGTACAGCCTTCCATAGAAGGGCAACAGGATCGGGCAGACCCCTCGCACGCGACCCGTGCGATGTAAGGGGTAGGCCCTTGATAGTCAACGCTGCGCCGGGTCGCAGCATGATCAGAGGGTTGTGAATGATGGCCAAAACGATGCAATTTCTGGCCGGGGCGGTTCTTGCCTTCGGGCTTGCCCTTCCCGGCCATGCCGATGAGGCGCCGACGGCGGCCACCGTTGTGGCCACGGTGAACGGCAAAGCCATCACGCTGGGCCATATGATCGCAGCCCGCGAAGGTCTGCCGGACCAGTACAAAAGCCTGCCGCCCGACGTGCTTTACAAGGGCCTGCTGGATCAACTGGTACAGCAGACCGTGCTGGAACAATCGCTGGATGGCAAACTGACCCAGACCCAGACCCTGCAACTGGAAAACGAGACGCGCGGCTATCTGTCGAACATCGTCATTCAGGCCGCCGCCGCCGGTGCCGTGACGGATGAGGCGCTGAAAACCGCCTATGACACCCGCTTCAAGGACGCCAAACCTCAGACCGAATACCATGCAGCCCACATTCTGGTGGACAGTGAGGAAAAGGCCAACGACCTGAAAAAGCAGCTTGAAGGCGGCGCCAAGTTTGACGAGCTGGCCAAGGCCAATTCGACCGATACAGGATCGGGTGCGAATGGTGGCGATCTGGGCTGGTTCGGTCCCGGGATGATGGTCAAGCCGTTCGAAGATGCCGTGGTTGCGGCCCCCGTCGGCACCGTCGTCGGCCCGATCAAGACCGATTTTGGCTATCACCTGATTCTTGTCAGCGAAACCCGCGCCGCCAAGCAGCCGACTCTGGAAGACCTGCATGACGAACTGGCCAGCGAGATTCAGCAAAAGGCGGTCGAGGCCAAGGTGGAAGAGCTGACCAAAGCCGCCAAGATCGAAAAGCCCGGTGAAAAGCTGGACCCGGCCCTGTTGACCAAGACCGAACTTCTGGACAAGTAATCCTGCACACCAAAGGGGAACAGGGCGATGGACAAGAAGGAATGGAAAGCCAAGGCCAAGTCGCTTCAGAAAGAGGTTGAAAAGCTGATTTCCGAAGGGGCCGCCGCCGTTGAATCCGTTGTCGAAACCGCAGTTGCGGCGGTGAAAAAGGCGGCCAAGCCCGTCTCGCCGCTTGCCCCCGCCCGGTTCCCCACCCTGCCCCGCATCGCCGGGGCCGAATTCGCTGCGGCAGAGGCCGGGGTGAAATACCAGAACCGCAAGGACGTGATGCTGGTGCGCCTTGCCCCCGGCACGGTGATGGCCGGGGCCTTCACCAAATCCTCCACCCGTTCTGCTTGCGTGCGTGATTGTCAGACCAAACTGGCCACGCGGGTGCCGGCGGGCGCGGGGGCGGCAATCATTGTGAACTCGGGCAACTCCAACGCCTTCACCGGCGCTGTGGGCGACAAGGCCGTGGCCGAGGTGACGGGCGGTGTAGCAGAAGCCCTTGGCATTCCGGCCACCCGCATCTTCTCGTCTTCAACCGGCGTGATCGGCGAACCCCTGCCCTACGCAAAGATCACCGCGAAAATTCCCGCTCTGGTCGCGGGCCTGACCGAAGATGCGGTCGAATTTGCGGCCCGGGCCATCATGACCACCGACACCTTCCCCAAGGGCGCCACCGCCACGGTCAAGGGCGACGGCGGCGACATCGTGATTTCTGGCATCGCCAAAGGCTCGGGCATGATCGCGCCCGATATGGCGACGATGCTGGTCTATATCTTCACCGATGCGAAAATCAGCCAAAGTGCCCTGCAAAAGATGGTCTCTCGCAATCTGGGTGCCACCTTCAACTCGATCACGGTGGACAGCGACACCTCGACCTCTGACACGCTGCTGGTGGCCGCCACCGGGCAATCCGCGGCTGCCCCGGTGCAGGGTGCCGTGGCTAAGGCGTTTGAGGCCGCGCTGACCGATGTGATGCGCGATCTGGCCCATCAGGTGGTGCGCGACGGTGAAGGTGCCACAAAGTTCGTCGAGGTCCGGGTCACCGGTGCCGCCAGTGACGAAGACGCCTACCGCGTCGCCAAATCCATTGCGGATTCGCCCCTGGTGAAAACCGCCGTCGCGGGCGAAGACCCCAACTGGGGCCGCATCGTCGCCGCCATCGGCAAATCGGGCGCCGAAGCCGACCGCGACCGCCTGACCATCAAGTTCGGCGACATCCTCGTGGCCCAAAAGGGCTGGCGTAACCCGAAATACCGCGAGGAAGACGGTGCCGCCTATATGAAACAGCCCGAACTGGTCATCGCGGTTGATCTTGGCCTTGGCCGCGCCAAGCGGTCCGTCTGGACCTGCGACCTGACCAGCCGCTATATCGAGATCAATGCCGATTACCGGTCCTGATTTCATACTGGCTTAAATATCCCGGGGGTCCGGGGGCAGCGCCCCCGGCTTTTGCCAAAGGCGCAACATGAAAACCCTTCTCGTCTCTGCCGTTGCCCTGATCGACAGCGAAGGTCGCGTGCTTCTGGCACAGCGGCCCGAAGGCAAGTCCTTGGCGGGCCTATGGGAATTTCCCGGCGGCAAGGTCGAACCCGGCGAAACTCCCGAAGCTGCCCTGATCCGCGAGTTGAAAGAGGAACTTGGCATCGACACCTGGAAGTCCTGCCTTGCCCCGCTAACCTTTGCCAGCCACAGCTACCCCGATTTCCACCTGCTGATGCCACTGTTCGCCTGCCGCCGCTGGGAAGGGATTCCCGTCGCACAAGAGGGCCAAACCCTCGCCTGGGTGCGCCCCGCCAAGCTGCGCGAATATCCAATGCCGCCAGCCGACCTGCCCCTGATCCCGATTCTACGGGATTGGCTGTAAGAATTTTGCCGTTTCGGTTACAAAACTGCGAAAATCTTGTGACTTCCTTTACGATTGTGTCTAATACTCAACCGGCAGTGTTCAATCTGGGGGGAGGAACAAATGCTTCGCACGATTTCTATTGGTAGCTGTGTTTCGGTGCAGGGTCTGTTCGTGGGCCAACTGTCTGACGGCAAGATCATGGTGAAGGTTGACGACAAGACCTTCGTTGGCCGGGAAGTGCCCGTCGTCCGTCCGAACTAAAGGACGAATCGAGGTCACGCCTCGGGCCACGCCAGTGATGGCGTGGCTTTGTTTTTTTGAATACCCGGTCAGGCCTCGACCGTCACAGCCCCCATCGGCTTGGAGCAGCAGGCCAGAATATAGCCCTGCGCCACATCATCGTCGCTGATGCCGCCGTTGTGGACCATATGCACCTCACCCGCGGTTTTCTTCACCTTGCAGGTGCCGCACAGGCCAAAGGTGCAGCCCGACGGAATGTTCAGCCCATTGGCCCGCGCCACGGCCAGAACCGTATCGGTCTGGGTGCAGGCCGCCGTCTTGCCCGACACAGCAAAGGTCACCTCGGCTGTGGCGGCCTGATCGGGCACCACATCGCCCGCTTTCTGGGCCTGAGCCTCCTCTTCCGTCTCGGCCGCCGCCTGGAAACTTTCCTGGTGATAGCGGCTCATGTCATAGCCCAGCGCATTCAGCATGTCGCGCACGGCCTGCATGAACGGCTCTGGCCCGCAGCAGAACACCTCCCGGTCCAGATAGTCGGGCGCCATCAGGCCGACCATGATCTGGTTCAGCCGCCCGCGATAGCCAGGCCAGGCGCGAAACTCATCCAGCCCTTCGACCACGAAATGCAGCTGAATGCCCGGCGTGCGGTTGGCCATATGCTCCAGCCGTTCGCGAAACAGAATCTCCGACGGTCGGCGCGCAGCATGAACAAAGCAGATATCGGGCTGCTGCCCGGTATCCCACAGCCAGGTGGTCATCGACATCATCGGCGTAATGCCCGACCCGGCCGAGATGAACAGGTATTTCTTCGCTGGGTGATGCGAAAAGCTGAACACCCCCGCCGGGCCAAAAGCCTTGATCCTGACGCCCGGCTTCAGATGCTCCAGCATCCAGCGCGTACCGATCGAATCGCGCTGCGCCTTGACCGTCAGCGAGATCGACAGGGGCCGCGACGGGCTGGAGGAGAGCGTATAGGTCCGGTGAATCGCTCCCCCCGGTAGCGGCAACTCCAGCGTGATAAACTGACCTGGTTTGTAGTCAAACCACGCGCCCGAAGGCGCGCGGAAGGTGAATGTGGCAGAATCGGCGGTTTCCGGCACCACCATGGCGCATTCCAGCGGCTCGGAATCTTTCCAGGCCGCTTCGCCGAAAGACTGGAACTTTGGCAGGCTCATCCGATCACTCCGCCGCCAGCGCCGGGCGCGGGGCCAGACGTTTCGTCATGGTCTTGCAATACCAGTCGATGAACTGGATCACGCCCTCTTCCTGAATGGGCGAATAGGGACCGGGCTCATAGGCCGGCGACAGGATGCCAAACTGGTTTTCTTCCACCACGCGACGGTCTTCGTCGTTGGTGTTCAGCCAGACGGTCGTCAGATCTTCGATGTTGTAATCCACCCCTTCGACCGCATCCTTGTGAACCAGCCACTTGGTGGTCACTTCAGTTTCGGTCGGGCTGATGGGAAGAACGCGGAACACCAGCGCATGATCGCCCAGAAAATGGTTCCAGGTATTCGGATAGTGGAAAAACGTCAGCGTCCCGGCATCGAAGAACGGCATCCCCCCCATGAGCTTTTGCACCGCGCGCTTGGTGCTCATCGTATAGCTTTCCGCGTTGTTCAGCAGCGGAACGCGCGCCAGACGCCATTGAGAATCGGTCTGCATGACGAAGCGAGAAGGCAGTCCGGCCGCTTCGCAGCGGTTCCAGTGGGCAAGGATCTCTGGGCTGGCCGAATCTGGGCCATCCATCGCGGCGAATTTCGGGTTGTCCGAGAAGGTCCGGCACAGTGACGGGTGGCTGCCACCGCAGTGATAGCATTCGCGGTTGTTTTCCAGAACCAGCTTCCAGTTGCCGTTTTCCACGATGGTCGAGGAATAGGCGACCTTTGCATCCGCCAGAGCCGAAGGCCCAATATAGCGCTCCATCTGGGCCGCGATCTCGTCAAAGGACGGCGGGTTGGCGGCCATGCAGACAAACACCATGCCCCCGGCTTCGCGGCAGGCGACGGGCTTCAGCCCATGGTCGGCGGGTTTGAAGTCTGGCCCCATGTCGCGGGCAAACAACAGCGTGCCATCCAGTTCATAGGTCCATTGGTGATAGGGGCAGACCAGCTTGGGCGTCGATCCGACTACCTTGGAACACAGCCGCTGACCACGGTGGCGGCAGACATTGTGGAAGGCGCGGATCACCCCATCGGCGGCGCGAATCACCACCACCGGATAAGCCCCCACGTTGAAGGTGACAAAATTGCCCGCCTTGGGAATTTCGCAGGACGGCAGCGCGAACAGCCATTCCTTGTACCAGATCTGCTCCAGATCGGTCTGATACACCCCCGGATCGCAATACAGGTCATGCGACAGGGCGTGATCGGGCCTGCGGGACAGGATTTGCATCAGGGTTTCAGCGGGCGAAAGCATCTTGGTCCTTTTCTCCGCACGACCCCGTGCAGAACTTGGCTGGCTGTTGCAGGCTTTGGGCAGGAACGGACCCTGCGGCCCCAAGGAGGAAAGCCGCCATCCGCCCCCCACCGCCGCCCGCGGTTTGACGTGTCTCAAGGCTGGTTTCCGGGCTTGAAGGCTGGCCTGACGGCCTGGCCCAGCGCCTTCCCAAGGGCTCCTCCCCCCAGTGGCAATGTGCTGGCCGTCCCTTCCTACCGTTGCGGGGGCAGCGCCGGTATCGGACCGGCTTCCCAATTCTCCGCTGTCGCCAGCGGCACCCTGATGGGACAAAGATACATGCCGCAAACAGACTATATGGTCGGATTCCGACATTGTGGCGCGGCAAGCGACAGGGGAGCGAAAAGCCCGCCAAAAAGCAAAAAGGCGCGGCCCTTTCGGTGCCGCGCCCTTTGATCCGCTGCCTAAAAAGGCGTCACAACGTCCGCTTGACCTCTTCACGCTCGAAGATTTCGATGACGTCATTGGCCCGGACATCCTCATAGCGTTCAAACGCCATGCCGCATTCCTGACCCGACTGCACTTCCTTGACCTCGTCCTTGAAGCGCTTGAGCGTTTTGAGCGTGCCTTCGTGGATAACCACGTTGTCGCGCAAGAGACGCACGCCCGCCGAGCGCCGCGCCACCCCTTCGGTGACAAGGCAGCCCGCGACGTTGCCCACGCCCGTGATGCGGAACACCTCGAGAATCTTGGCATAGCCGATGAAATGCTCGCGCACTTCGTTTTTCAGCAGGCCAGAGGCGGCTTTCTTGATGTCATCGATCAGGTCGTAGATGATCGAGTAATAGCGCAGTTCCACGCCCTTTTGCTGGGCAGAGTTGCGCGCCGTGGCATTGGCGCGCACGTTGAACCCGATGATCGGCGCGCCGCTGGCTTCGGCCAGACCCACGTCCGAATCGGTTATTGCGCCGACACCATAGTGCAGCACGCGGACGCGCACCTCTTCGTTGCCA
>CALRKX020000040.1:0-10878 GCA_943368305.1 Erythrobacter sanguineus | reverse complement strand
TGTTGATGGAGGTTGAAACCGGCGTTCGCCTGGTGCATTTCGCCCCCGGCCGGATCGAGTTCGAACCCGCCCCCACCGCCCCGAATGACCTGGCCGCGCGGCTGTCGCAGCGCCTGCAAGGCTGGACCGGACAGCGCTGGGGCGTGTCGGTGGTCGGCTCTGGCGGCCAGCCCACGATTGCCGAAGAGCGTGCGCGCGAACAAGACCTGGCCCGCGCCGAAGCGATGCACAACCCCTTGGTGCAGGCGGCGCTGACTGCCTTTCCGGGTGCGCGGATCACCCATATCCGCACGCCAGAGCAACTGGTCGCCGAAGCCGCCGCCGAGGCGCTGCCCGAGGTGGATGAGGAATGGGATCCGTTCGAGGATGGCTAGCAGCGAATATTGCCCAAACCACGGACAATGCCTATCTGGACGTAAGGTTTTCAAGGGAGTGACGAGATGTTGAAAGGGTTGGGCAATCTTGGCGACATGGCCAAGATGATGAAGGCCGCCACCGAGATGCAGGGCAAGATGGCCGATTTGCAAGAGCAACTGGCCCGCACCGTCGTGATCGGCGAAAGCGGGGCCGGTCTGGTCAAGGCGCGCGCCACCGCCAAGGGCGAGGTGACGGGGCTGGACATTGACGCCTCGATTCTGGTGCCCTCTGAAAAGGAAGTGCTGGAAGACCTGATCCTTGCCGCGATCAAGGATGCCCAGTCGCGCGGCCAAGAGCGCAACATCGAAGAGATGCGCAAGCTGACAGAGGCGCTTGGCCTGCCGTCAAACATGCCACTGCCGTTCTGAATGCCATTCTGAATGGATGACACCCGCGAGATCGAGGCGCTGATCGAACTGATGGCGCGGCTGCCGGGGCTTGGCCCCCGGTCGGCCCGCCGCGCGGTTCTGGCGCTGCTCAAACGTCGCGGGCAATTGATGGCCCCCTTGGCACAGGCCATGGCCACCGTGGCACTTAATGCGCGCGACTGCACGGTTTGTGGCAATATCGGCACCGCTGATGTCTGCCCGATCTGCGCCGACCCCGACCGCGCCACCGGCGAGATTTGCATTGTCGAAGACGTGGCCGACCTGTGGGCGATGGAGCGGACCGGCGCCTTCAAGGGGCGCTATCATGTTCTGGGTGGCACGCTGTCGGCGCTGGACGGGCTGGGGCCGGACGAGCTGGGCATTCCGCGCCTTGTGCGGCGTGTCGCGGATGAGGGCATCCGCGAGGTGATCATGGCGCTGAATGCCACGGTCGATGGCCAGACCACCGCGCATTACATCGCCGATGCGCTGACCGAAACGGCAATCCAGATCAGCTCTCTGGCGCAGGGCGTGCCGATCGGCGGCGAGTTGGACTATCTGGATGATGGCACAATTGGTGCCGCGCTGCGCGCAAGACGCAGATTCTAGGCGCAACCTTACCGCAAGAGTGCCACAGTTGCGCCCGAATCCTGCGCCCCAATACCCCATGGACAAGGGGTTTTGTGATGGCCGTGGCATCCGTGATCTTTGGTGGCATCTTTGGCTTTGCAGCGGCGGCAATTGCCGGCTTTTGCGGGGCATCAGCCCTGATGGTGCTCGCAATCTGGAGCGGATCCGGCCTGACAACCGCCGCGCTGTTGATGCTGCTGGCCCATTTCCCTCGCCACAACACCGAAACTCCGCTGGCGGTCGAAAATGCCTGATCAGGAATCCGCATCAAATTGATCGGAATTTTGTGGCACATGTCGCGCGTACTGATCTGCACCGCACTTCAGGAGCGCAGCCGAGTGATCGCAAAAATCGGTCAAATGATCGGATATGAAGCTCAGACCTGACGGTGCGGCTCGAACTCGCGCAACGCCATACGGTCACGCAAGGCATGTTCAAACCCGACCCGCAACGCCACCGCCGACAGAGGCGCACGCAGCACCGTAGCCATGGTTCGATCCTGCGGAAATTGCTGATGGGTGCAATCGCGGCTGACCAGAATGACCGGCACCTTGCCCGCCGCCTCTCCCAGCAAGCCGACAGCGCGTTGCCCACGCTCCAACCCGCCAAAACTGTCACAATCAATCACCACAAGACCATAGTCACGCGGCGCTTCGATGATGGTATCCAGTGCAGAGTACAGCTCATCCTGACGCTCGACGATGCCGCCAAGCCCAGCCAGACGATGCGCAATAGCCTGATCGTCGCCCTCTGCGCCAACCAGCAGAACATGCAAACCAAACCCAACCGGTGATGAACCTTCCTGCTCTAGTCCGCGAAGGATTTGCATAGCGACCTCGAATTCTTGCCCAATCGCAGGTTGCGGACCGCAAATGGCAAAACTATGGACGCTTCCCGGCATTTCTGCCGTATTCAAACAAGAAACGATCTGTTGCTGCGGCAAGATGAACTCCAAGCCGCGGCAGGAGACAAGCGTGAGCCAGACCGACTATCGCAACCTGATCGACGCGCCGACCTGGGCTTTCATCACGGCGACCGATGCGGAATATCCGCCCGACACCGCCAGCCTGACCATCGCCCAGCAGCGCGCGATCTATGACCGGATGTGCCGCGCCTTCCATCGCGGCTATCCGGCGGGTGTAACGGCTCAGGACCAGCCGGTTGCCGGGGTGCCCTGCCGCATCTTTGCCGGAGCGGGGCCGGTGGTTCTGTATCTGCATGGCGGCGGCTTTGTGGTCGGCGGCCTGGAAAGCCACGATGACATCTGCGCCGAAATCCGGGCGCGCACCGGGCTGGGCGTGGTTTGCGCCGATTACCGGCTGTCGCCCGAACACCTGCACCCCGCCGCCTTTGACGATTGCGTGGCGGTGGCCTGCGCGCTGGCAACCAAGGGGCCGATCCTGCTCTGCGGTGACAGCGCGGGAGGCAATCTGTGTGCCGCCGTGGCCCATGCCCTTCGCGGGACAGGCGTGGAAATTCTGGGGCAGGTTCTGGTCTATCCGGGCCTTGGCGGTAATACCGACAAGGGCAGCTATCTTGCCCATGCCCATGCCCCGATGCTGACCCGCGACGATGTGCTCTTTTACAAGACCATCCGCCACGGCGCCCCGCCGCCACAGGGCGATTCCAGCGTCAGCCCCCTGCAGGACACAGATTTTTCCGGCCTGCCGCCCACCCTGGCCATTTCCGCCCAATGCGACCCGCTGGCCGATGATGCGCGCGATTATGCGGCACAGGTCAACGCCGCCGGGGGCCGCGCGATCTGGATCGAAGAGCCGGGGCTGGTCCATGCCTACCTGCGCGCGCGCCACACCGTGCCCCGCGCCGCCGCCAGTTTCACCCGTATCGTCGATACCCTGTCCGCCATGGCCACCGGCCGCTGGCCCGAAGGAGAGCCCAAATGAACGCAATCACCAACCTGACCCATCTGGCCGAACGGATCGACATGGCCGCCGCCTTTCAATGGACCGCGCATCTGAACATGCACGAGGCTGTGGCCAACCACTTCTCGCTGGCGGTGAACGCCGATGGCTCGCGGTTCCTGATCAACCCCAACGGCCGCCATTTCAGCCGGATCAAGGCCAGTGACCTTTTGGAACTGGACGCCAACGACCCCACCACGATGGACCGCCCCGACGCGCCCGACCCCACCGCCTGGGGCCTGCATGGCAGCATTCACCGCGCCCTGCCCCATGCCCGCTGCGTGATGCACGTCCATTCCATCCACGCCACCGTTTTGGCCAGTCTGGCCGACAGCCGGTTGCCCGCAATAGACCAGAACACCGCGATGTTCTTTGGCCGCCATGTGGTCGATGACCATTACGGCGGCATGGCGTTCGAGGAAGAGGCGGCGCGCTGCGTGCATATGCTGGCCGATCCCAAGGTGACGACGATGATCATGGGCAACCATGGCGTGCTGATCATCGGCCAGACCGTCGCCGAAACCTTCAACCGCCTCTATTATTTCGAGCGCGCCGCCGAAACCTATATCCGTGCCCTGCAAACCGGGCAGAAGCTGCGCGTGCTGCCCGAGGCAGTGGCAGAAAAGACCGCCCAAGAATGGGAGGCTTATCCCGGTTTCGCGAATGCCCATCTGCGCGAGATCAAAGCCCTTCTGGACGGACAAGGGTCAGACTACGCGGCCTGATCCTTTCATACTGGTATAAATATCCCGGGGGTGCGGGGGCTGGCCCCCGCCATTTACGCCGACATGAAGGGCTTGGCCTTCATGCTTTCCGGCACCGGCACACCCAGCCGTGTCAGAATCGACGGAGCCAGCGCCAACTGATCCAACACCACATCCGGCCCCGGCATCTCGGCATCGCCGAAGTAATAGAACGCAAAGTCGCGCTGCGCCTCTGTCGTGCCGCCGTGGTGGCCGCGCGCATCCTGCCCGTGATCGGCGGTGACGATCACCTCATAGCCATTCTGCCGCCAGCGGTCGATGAAGGGCGCCAGTGTGGCATCCATCTTGAAGCAGGCGTCATCCATCTCTTCGCAATCGTGGTAGAAACGGTGGCCCATACTGTCCAGCGTGCAGGTGTGCAGGATGCCGTAGTCGATGCCCTTCACCTCGGCCAACCGGGTCAGGGTGCCGAACAGGTCGTAATCGGCAGGGGTCATCTGGTTGACATGGCCATAGCCGTGCATGGTGTGAAACCGGCCATGGGTGATCGGGCCTTGCGGTTCGTCATATTCGATGTCTCGCACCACATCGAAGGGGGCACGGTTGAAGAACTCGGACCAGTAGGAATGCGTGACCGCGCCGGTTTTCAGGCCCGCCCTGGTGGCTTCGCTGAAGATATCGGGGAACTCCAGCCGCCGGATGCCGGCATTGTCCCAGATTTTGTGAACCTGCGGCGGCAGGCCGGTATGGATCGAGGCATAGCAGCAGGCCGAGGTAGAGGGCAGGACAGCGCGCATCTTCCAGACGCGCGCGTCGCCATGGGCAACCCAGCCCTCAAGATTGCCGAACAGCCGCCGCCAATTGGCATAGGGCACCCCGTCCAGGATGATCAGCAGCAGTTTGCGCCCATTCGGCATGCAGTATCTCCCAGCCCCGCCGTGCGCCTCCGGCGGGGATATTTATGAACAGATGATGTCAGTTCCCGGCGCTTTCCATCTTGCGGTGGGCCAGCACTTCCTCGAGCCAGCCAAGCCGCATTTCGGGCACCGAGGAGAGGAGGAGGTCGGTGTAATCATCGAACGGCGGGGTCAGCACGTCGGTCTTGCTGCCGTAGCGGCGCACCTCTCCCTTGTACATCACGGCGATCTTGTCGGCGATGGCTTTGACCGTCGCCAGATCGTGGGTGATGAACAGATAGGCCACCTGTTGCTGCGTCTGCAATTCCAGCAGCAGCTTGAGGATGCCATCGGCCACCAGCGGGTCCAGCGCCGAGGTGACCTCATCGCAGATGATCAGCTTGGGCTTGGCGGCAAGGGCGCGGGCGATGCAGACCCGCTGTTTCTGCCCGCCCGACAGTTCGGCGGGATAGCGGTTTTCAAAGTTCTTGCCCATTTCAATCTGGTCAAGAAGCTCTTGAATCCGCTTGCGTTTCGCCTCACCTCTCAGGCCGAAGTAAAACTCCAGCGGGCGGCCGATGATGGTGCCAACGGTCTGGCGCGGGTTCATCGCAACGTCGGCCATCTGATAGATCATCTGCAATTCGCGCAGGTCATCCTTGCTGCGCCCTGCCAGATCGCGCGACAGGTCGCGCCCGTCAAAGGTGATGCGCCCCGCGGTGGGCGGCAAAAGGCCGGTGATCACACGCGCAAGCGTCGATTTTCCCGAGCCGCTTTCGCCGACGATGGCCAGCGTCTGGCCCGGTGCCACATCGACCGAGACGTTTTTCAGCACATCGAAATGCGTGCCGCGATAGCGCGCCGTCACATTGGAGACGGTCAGCACCGGCTTGGCCCCTGCCTTTTCGACATGGTCGATCGAGCGGACCGAAACCAGCGCCTGAGTATAGCCCTCTTGCGGGGTGTTGATGATGTGGTCGGTGGTGCCGTATTCCACCTTCTTGCCATGGCGCAGCACCAGAATGTCATCGGCCACCTGCGCCACGACCGCAAGATCATGGGTGATATAGAGCGCCGCGACCCCGGTTTCATGGATCGCCCGCTTGATCGCGGCCAGCACGTCAATCTGGGTGGTCACGTCCAGCGCGGTGGTGGGTTCGTCAAAGATGACAAGGTCGGGCTTGGGGCACAGCGCCATGGCCGTCATCGCGCGTTGCAACTGTCCGCCGGAGACCTGATGCGGATAACGGTCGCCGAAGGTGTCGGGGTTGGGCAGGCCCAACTGGGCAAACAGGCTGCGGGCGCGGGCCTCGGCCTCGGCCTTGGACATGATGCCATGGGCAAGCGAGGTTTCGGTCACCTGCTCCATCAGCTTTCGCGCCGGGTTGAAAGCGGCGGCGGCGGATTGCGCGACATAGGTCACCTCGCGGCCGCGCAATTTGCGCAGCGCGCCGGTTGACGCCTCGCGGATGTCGCGGCCGTTCAGCAGGATCTGCCCGGCCGTCAACCGCACGCCCCCCCGGCCATAGGCCATAGCCGACAGGCCGATGGTGGATTTTCCCGCCCCAGATTCGCCGATCAGGCCAAGAACCTTGCCCTTTTCAACAGAAACCGACACGTCATCGACCAGCACCACATGGCGTGGCGGTTCGCCCGGCGGATAAGAGGTCGCCTCGATCCGCAGGTTACGGATGTCCAACAAGGGTTCAGGCACCGCGGCCTCCTTTCAGGCTGGTGGTGCGCGACAGGATCCAGTCGGCCACCAGGTTGACCGAGATGGCCAGCGCGGCAATCGCCATCGCGGGCATCAGGGCGGCGGATTTGCCATAGACCAGCGCATCCTTGTTCTCTTTCACCATGCCACCCCAATCGGTCAGCGGCGGCTGGATGCCCAGACCCAGGAACGACAGGGTAGAGATGAACAGCACGGCAAAGATGAAGCGCAGGCCGAATTCGGCGACCAGCGGCGAAAGCGCGTTGGGCAGGACCTCGCGAAAGATGATCCAGCCGCCGCCCTCGCCCCGCAGGCGCGCGGCCTCGACATAATCCATCACGGTGATGTCCACGGCGACGGCGCGGGAAAGGCGGAAGACGCGCGTGGCATCCAGCACCCCCATCACCAGAATAAGTACGGTCAGGTTCAGTGGCAGCACCGACAGAACCACCAGCGCAATGATCAGCGAGGGGATGGCCATGATCAGATCGACCAGTCGCGACAGCACCTGATCGACCCAGCCGCCCTGCGTTGCCGCCAGAAAGCCAAGAATCGCCCCCAGCGAGAACGCAAGGATCGACGACGCGGCTGCCACGAAAATCGTGACCTGCGCGCCATAGATCAGACGCGACAGGATATCGCGCCCAATGGTGTCGGTGCCCAGCAGATAGGTCGAGGACGGGGATTCCCAGACCCCGCCCACGGCAGAATCAATCGGATAGGGCGCCAGAAACTGGGCGAAGATCGCCACGAACAGGAACAGCCCGGTCAGAATCAGCCCGATCAGGGCGGAGAGTGGAATTCTCATCTTGGGTGCCTCAGACGCGGGTTGGCGACGATGGCAATCACGTCGGCAAGGATGTTGAGCGAAATGTAGACGCCGGCGAAGATCACCCCCACGGCCTGCACCACCGGCAGGTCGCGTTTGGCCACATGGTCCACCAGGAACTGCCCCAGCGCATTATAGCCGAACACGACCTCGACCACGACGACGCCCACCACCAGATAGGCCAGATTCAGCACCACCACCGAAACGATGGGCGCGATGGCATTGGGGAAAGCATGGCGCCAGATCACCTGCATCGGCGACAGGCCCTTCAGCTCGGCGGTCTCGATATAGGCCGACTGCATGACGTTCAGAATGGCCGCGCGGGTCATCCGCATCATATGGGCCAGCACCACCAGCACCAGCACGATGACGGGCAGCGCCACGGCATGAAGTTTTTCCCAAAAGGACATGCCCGGAAACACCATGGCCACCGGATTGAAGATCGGGATCAACTGGGTCAGCAGATAGATCACGAAATAGGCCGCCACGAACTCTGGCAGCGAAATGGTCGAAAGCGTGATGCCCGAAATCAGCTTGTCCGGCCAGCGCCCGTTATAGCGCGCGGCGACCAGCCCCAGCAAAATCGCCAGCGGAACCGAAATCGCCCCGGCACAGGCGGCCAGAAACAGCGTATTGCCAAGGCGCTGGCCAATCGCCTGCGCGATGTCCTGCCCGTTGGTCAGGGCCTTGCCCAGATCGCCGGTGAGGATACCGCCGAGCCAGTGAAAATACCGGACCATCGCCGGCTGATCCAGGCCCATCTTCTCGCGAAGATTGGCCAGTGCCTGCGGCGTGGCCGACTGGCCAAGAATGGCCTGCGCCGTATCGCCGGGCAGCGCCTCGACCCCCAGAAAGATCACGGCCGAAACCGCAAGAAGGAGGAGGAGGCCCAGCGCAATGCGCTGGGCAACCAGTTTCAGGACAGGATGCACCGGGCGATCCTTACGAATTCAGCCAGCAACGAGCTTGCGCCCGGCCGTTCATCAACTCGCCATTCGGATCGTCCTGCCAGCCGCCGATGGTGTCGCTGACACCCGACACAAAGTCGTTGAACATCGGCAGGATCAGGCCGCCTTCATCGCGCAGGATATTGGCCATTTCGCTGTATTCCGACTTGCGCTTGGCAGCATCCAGCTCGCCCCGGGCGGCCAGCAGCAGTTCGTCGAACTTGGCGTTCTTGAACTTGGTGTCGTTCCATTCGGCGGTGGACAGATAGGCAGTGGAATACATCTGATCCTGCACCGGACGCCCGCCCCAATAGCTGGCGCAGAAGGGCTCCACGTTCCACACGTTCGACCAATAGCCGTCATCGGGCTCCAGCTTCACTTCCAGCGGGATGCCAGCGCCCTGCGCCGACGCCGCAAACAGTTGCGCCGCCTCGACCGCGCCGGGGAAGGCGCCCGGGGCGGTGCGCAGGATGATCGGGCTGCCGTCATGGCCGGATTTCTTGTAATACTCAGCCGCCTTGGCCGCATCGAAGCTGCGCTGCGGGATCGAGTCATCGAACAGCGGATAGGCGGCGTTGATCGGGAAGTCGTTGCCGACAGACCCCAGCCCGCCCAGGATCTTCTGCACCATCTCGTCGCGGTTGATCGCCATTTTCAACGCCATGCGCATGTCGACGTTGTCGAACGGTGCCTTGTCGCAATGCATGATGAAGACGTAATGACCACGGCCCGCAACCGCCTTGATCGAGACGCCCGGCACCCCTTTCAGCAGTTCCACGATCTTGGGGTCAACCCGGTTGATCATGTGAACCTGACCCGATTGCAGCGCAGCCGTGCGGGCGGTGTTGTCGTTGATCACCAGAATTTCGACCTCATCGGCATGGCCCATGGTGCTGTCGAAATAATTGGCGTGCTTGGTGAAGGTGTGGCGCACGCCCGGTTCGTTGACATTCACCTTGTAGGGGCCGGCGCCGATGCCTGCGGTGGGGTTATCCACGCCGCCGCCGGGCTGGATGATCAGGTGATAGTCAGCCATCAGATAGGGCAGGTCGGCGTTGGCCGAGGCCAGCTTCAGCGTGACCATATCACCTTCGGCCTTCATTTCGCTGATGCCCTTGACGACACCCAGCGCGCCCGACTGCGACTTTTCATCGGTATGACGCTTCAGTGTGGCCACCACATCCTCGGCCGTCACCGTTGCACCGTTGTGATATTCCACACCCTTGCGGATCTTGAACTTCCATTCGGTGGCATCCGGGGTCGAGGACACTTCTTCGGCGATCCGCATGTCCAGCGTTCCGTCGGGCTTCACGTCGGTCAGCATTTCGCCCCAGGTCATGTTGACCTGGAACGGCACTTCCGAAGCGGCCAGCGCCGGGTCAAGGCTGTTGGTGGATTCGCCGCCCGACATGCCGACGCGGATCACGCCGCCCTTCTTGGCCTCTTCGGCGCGCGCGCCCTTGGTGAAGATGGCCGAGGCCAGCGCGGTCGAAACACCCAGCGCCGTTGCACGACCCACAAACTCACGCCGGGTCATGCCACCCATGCGCATCTGCATGACGATGCGATCGAACTGTTCACTCATTGTCTTCTCCCTGTCAGTCGCCATTTGGCGATTTTGTTTATTTTCAAAAAGTAAAACCCGATTCTTCCCATCCGCAAAGCGGAATCTGGACCAGCCGGGGGCTTAGACGAACAGGCGTGGAACCTCTTCGTCAAAGTTCCTGTCAAAAACAACGCGCTCCCCTTCCCAGGCCGTCAGCCGCGCCGTCATGCGAAGATGGGTGGCAGAGCCGGTCATTTCGGCCTCGGCGCGGGTCCGCACCGACCAGTCACCGCGCGACAGCCGCTGTTCCCAGACATGCACGGCACGCGCAGCCAAAGGATCGTCGGGATGCACCTCCCACAGCTCGCTCATGGTTTCGCCGGTGATCAGTCCGTGGCTCAGATTCTCGGCATCGCCCAGATCATCGTTGATCACCAAAGCCACCTTGCCGGTGATCAGATCAGTCTCGATCCGACGCGTGGTCTTGCCGGGACGCAGCACCCGATGCTTCCATGCAGGGGCCATTTCGGGCTGTGGCGGGCTCCATTCGCTGTCGCTGCCCTGATGAACCGGCAGGTCAAGCCTGCCCGCCGCAACCGTCAATGCCCCCGCCTCGGGCGAAGGCCAGACAAAGGGCCAATAGCTGTTCGACAGCGCCAGCCGCAACCGATGCCCCGGCGCAAGGCGATAGGCCATCTGGTCAATGTCAAACGCCACTTCCACCTCTGCCCCCGGCACCATCGGCTGGGGCGCCTCGCGGCTGTCGCGGTGGCACAGGTTCACCATGCCATGCGCAATCCGCACGCTGGAGCCATCGGGCGCCACATCATTCAGACGCGCCACCACAAAGCCCAGGGGCTTGTCCGACGACAAGCGCAGCACCAGCCGCGCCGCACCCAGCAGGT
>CALRKX020000039.1:0-10973 GCA_943368305.1 Erythrobacter sanguineus | reverse complement strand
AATGGCTGCTTTTCGGGGCCATGCGGCGCGCGCGCTATGATAGCAAGCGACGCAAGCTGGTTTCGGTGACCGAGGGCGGTCAGCCTTTGTGTCCTGATGTCGCCGTCATCCTGATATTTCAACCCAAAGGCGTTCTGCCTTCCTTGATTGAAGAGCTGAACCATTTCATTGCCAACGACATCTCGCCGGTCGTGGTTTCCAACCTGCCCCTTTCGCCCTCCGACCGTGCCCTGTTGCAAGAACATTGTCACCTGGTGATCGAGCGGCCGAATTTTGGCTATGACTTTGGCGGTTACCGTGAAGGCATTCTGGTGCTGGCCGAACGTGGCGTGCAAATCCGCAATCTGTTCGTCAAGAATGACAGCATCTGGTTTCCCGTCTCACATGACTGCCAGCTTTTGGATTACGCGCGGAATTCCGCAGCGGATGTCTATGGTATTTACCTGAATGAAACACCAAAACAGGCGCATCGGGCGCATTTGCAGTCTTACTTTTATCGTTTCAGCCCCCGGCTTGTGAACGATCCGGCTTTTTTGAACTACTGGCGAAATATTCTGCTTACCGACAACAAATTCATGGTGATACGTCAGTGTGAAATGAAACTGACAGAAGCGTTTCGCGCCAAGGGTTTCAGTATTGAGCCGCTGTATCGGATGTCAGACATGCAAATGGCGCTCAAGGCTCTCAGCGATGCCGAACTGGAGGATGTGCTACACTATCAGATCCAGGTCGATACACGATCCATCCTCAGCATTGGCGACCTCCTCGGGCATAGCGGTGAACCGGGATGGCGTGAAAAGGTGGAAACGCTGATCGATCAGGAAAAGGTTGGCAGGTATTTCCTGATTGCACACCCCCTGGCCCTGATACAGAATCTTCATTGCCCGATCCTTAAAAAGGATCGTCAGCCGATGTATCGCCTGCAACGTGCCGAACTTTCACGCACGGGGATGGCGATGATGTTGTCAGATACCGTGCGCGCCGAGATCATGGCTTGGGATGCGGCCTAACAGGGCAATATCATGCTCCTGGCAAATTTGGCAGCCGGTCTCCATCATACTGATAGCCATAAAGATCGATATCGGCACGGCAGCATTGGGCAATCAATTCGCGTGTTTCATCGGTGTAAAAGCTGCGCCAATCGCGGCTGGCCGGTGCGCGCCATTCGCCTTTTGCCTTCTGTTCTGGCAGTCTAAGATCAATACTCAGCGCATCACCCACTTCGGCAATGCTTTGACCAAGTCTTTCATAAAAGATCACATGATCGGCCCTGAATTTACCCTTGTAGGTGCAAAGTTCGGACTGAACCATCTTGCAGGCCCGGTTGCGCCCCTCAAGCCTGTCGATCAGACGGCGTGGCAAGGTCAGGCGCGACACCTTGTGAACGAACCGGGTAAAAGTCTCTCGCTGCACCTCGATCGGGCGGCTTTTTATGTCGGTATTACGGTAGTTGTCATAGAACTCTGACACCGCGCGATCCCACGGATTCCGCGCCAGTGTGATCACCTTGTAGGACAGGATATCCTCGCCCAACACATGCACCAGACGCGACAATGGCGAATGCACCCGTATCGTGCGCGGCCAGCCCTTGTAGTAGTGCCCCACTTGCGCCTGCGTCGGAAGTGGATCCTTCAGATCAATAAGATTGACGCCCATCACCAGATCACCTGCCTCTAGGTGCGGCATGAAGGCCCATTGGACGGAAGAGCTTGCAACCTTTCTGGGGCGCACGAGAAGAAAGCGTCTGGAGTGGCTGATGATCACAGAAGTGGCCCTTGGCATCGAACATGAAATCGGATGATGCGAGGAAACCGGCTTCTCGTCCAGCGTACATACATAGAATATTAACCTTCGCCCACGAAGGTTTTGAACTTCCCCCCGTGGCAGCCGATTGTCCGGCCGTCACGGGGGGCTTGGCCGGTTTAGACCGGACGCTTGGCAAAGCGCAGATAGGGCAGCTTGATGTCCAGGTCCCCATATTTGGCCTTGGCATCTTCGGTCGGGACCGACAGCGCCACGATCACGTCCTGACCCGGAACCCAGTTGGCGGGGGTGGCAAAGGGCACGCCGTCGGTGGCCTGCACCGCATCCAATGCGCGCAGGATCTCGGCAAAGTTGCGACCCACGCTCATCGGATAGGTCATGGTCAGCCGCACCTTCTTGTCCGGCCCGATGATATAGACGGTGCGCACGGTGGCGGTATTCCCAGGCGTGCGGCCCTCGGCGGGCAGATAGTATTCTGCGGGCAGCATGTCATAGGCCTTGGCGACCGTCAGGCTGGTGTCGTCGATGATCGGGAAATCGGCGGGAGCACCGGCAAAAGCCTCAATATCACGTTTCCATTTGCCATGATCTTCCACCGAGTCGACCGAAACGCCGATGACCTTGGTCTTGCGCTTGGCAAATTCGGGGGCCAGTTGGGCAACGGCGCCGAATTCGGTGGTGCAGACGGGCGTGAAATCGCGCGGGTGACTGAAGACGATGGCATAGCTGTCGCCCAGCCAGTCATGGAAATGAATGGTGCCAGCGGTCGAGTCGGCGGTGAAATCCGGCGCGATGTCGTTGATGCGGATACCCATGGCGATCTCCTAGGGGTTGGTTCGGGGTGTTTGTGGCTGCGATATAGCGGTTTTGGAACGAAGTTTCACCCGTCGCGCGCCATCTGGACCAAAAGAATGACGTTTTGCCACATCCGCTTGCATCGCCGGAATATTCTTCCCCGGCGCGCCGGATGCAGGGAACAGCGAATGCTGTCGCGATTTGATCAAATCTGGCGCAGACCCGCTTGCACCGTCGCGCCCAGGATGCCATTTTTGCCGCGCAACAGGAGGGCTGCCATGATCATCCGCCGCGAGTTTTACATCAACGGGGCCTGGGTTTCCCCCGCCAAAGCGCGCGATTGCGCCGTGATCGACCCTTCGACCGAGGAAGAGGTGGCCGTCATCAGTCTGGGAGATCAGGCCGATACCGATGCCGCCGTTGCCGCCGCCAAGGCCGCCTTTCCGGGCTGGGCCACCACACCGCCCGCCGAGCGCCGCGCCGCCGTGGTCCGCATTCTGGAGCAGTACGAGGCCCGTAAGGAAGAGCTGGCGCGCGCCATCAGCCTTGAAATGGGCTCGCCGCTGGAACATGCCCGCACGCAGCAGGCGCCCTGCCTGCCGTGGCACACCAAGAACTTTCTGACCGCGTTCGACACGCTGGAATGGGTGCGCCCGCTGGGCCCGCACGCCCCGAACGATCGTATCGCGCTGGAGCCGATTGGAGTCGTCGGCCTGATCACACCGTGGAACTGGCCGATGAACCAGATCGCGCTGAAGGCCATTCCGGCGATTCTGGCGGGCTGCACCTGCGTGCTGAAACCCTCCGAGGAAAGCCCGCTGAACGCGATGATCTTTGCCGAATTCTGCCATGATGCGGGCCTGCCCCCGGGCGTGTTCAACCTGGTGAATGGCGACGGGCCGGGCGTTGGCAGCCAGCTTTCAACCCACCCCGATGTCGAGATGATCTCGTTCACCGGATCGACCCGCGCGGGCAAGGCGATTTCGGTCGCGGCGGCGCAAACGCTGAAGCGTGTGACGCTGGAACTGGGGGGCAAGGGCGCCAATGTGATCTTCGCCGATGCCGACGACAAAGCGGTAGAACGCGGCGTGCGTCACATGATGGACAACACCGGCCAGTCCTGCAACGCGCCCAGCCGGATGCTGGTGGAGCGCCCGATCTATGACCGCGCGGTGGAAATTGCCGCACAGGTCGCGGACAGCATCAAAGTCGCCCCTGCCAACGAAGAGGGCAACCATATCGGCCCTGTGGTGAACAAGCGCCAGTGGGACCAGATTCAGGGCTATATCCAGAAGGGCATCGACGAAGGCGCCCGGCTGGTGGCCGGTGGGCCGGGCCTGCCCGAAGGCTTCAACCGCGGTTTTTACGTCAAGCCGACGATCTTTGCCGATGTGGTGCCGGGCATGACCATCGAGAAAGAGGAAATCTTCGGCCCGGTTCTGGCGATGATCCCTTTTGACGGCGAAGAAGAGGCTGTGCGCATCGCCAATGATACGCCTTATGGCCTGACCAACTATGTTCAGTCGCAAGATGGGGCCAAACGCAACCGCATGGCGCAGCGGCTGAAATCGGGCATGGTGCAGATGAACGGCAAAAGCCGCGCCGCCGGGTCACCCTTTGGCGGGGTGAAGTCCAGCGGTCGGGCCCGAGAGGGCGGCGTCTGGGGACTGGAGGAGTTTCTGGAGGTCAAGGCCATCTCGGGCTGGGATCCGGCGGCCGAGTGATCGCAAGAGCAGGAATGAACCCCGGCCTTTGCGCCGGGGTTTTTCTTTGATGCTCAGCGCACGGAAAACTTGACACATGTGTCGATTCTTGGCGAGATCGGGGCAGAACCCCGGAGCACGCCCATGAGCCAGCACCCTCGCCTGACCTCTCCTCTGCAATTGCGCGGCCAGACCCTGCGCAACCGCATCGTCTTTGGTGCCCATACCAACAATATGGCCGACATGGGCCTGCCCGGCCCGCGGATGGAAAACTATCTGGTCGAACGCGCGCTTGGCGGTGCTGCGATGGTGGTGTGTGAGCCGGTGCCGGTGCATCGCACCGGGGTGCTGACGCGGGGCAACATGCTGCCCGAAAGCGACGCGATCATTCCGCATTTCCAGAAGATCACCGGCCGCATCCGCGAAGCGGGGGCCGTGGCAATTCAGCAAATCTATCATGTCGGCGCGCATGGCGATTCTGACCTGTCGTTTCAGCCGCATTGGTCGCCCTCGGGCGGGCCAAGCTATCACGACAGTGACGGCTCGCACCGCATGACGGGCCATGAGATCGAGGAGTTGCTGGAAGCCCATGCCGCCGCCGCGCGCCGCGCCAAAGCCTGCGGCTGGCAGGGCGTCGAGGTCTGGGCGGCCTATCACTCGCTGGTCGATCAGTTCTGGACGCCGTGGTCGAACACCCGCGATGACAAATGGGGCGGCAGCCTTGAAAATCGCACCCGATTTTCGCGCGAATTGATCGACCGTATCCGGCGCGACTGTGGTGAGGATTTCATCGTCGGTCTGGCGATCAGCTATGCGCCCAGCTATCAGGTGGCGCTGCAAGCTGAATCCATGTGCGAAATCATCGGCTTGCATGATGCCACTGGCCATGTGGACTATGTAACCTGCGGCGCGGGCAGCTATCTGGAATTCGATGCGATCATCCCGCCCTTTACCCATGGCGAAAAGCTGACGACGCCAATGACGGCCTTGCTGAAAGGGGTGGTCAAGCATGCCAAGATCACCAGTGAGGCGGGGGTAAGAACGCCCGACAATGCCGAAACCATCCTGTCCTCGGGCGAGGCGGATCTGGTGTCGATCGTGCGCGGACAAATTGCCGACCCACATCTGGCGGCCAAGGTCACCCAAGGCCGCAGCGAAGATATTCGCGGCTGCATCTCTTGCAACCAGATGTGCTGGGGGCGGCGTAGCCGGGACTACTGGATTTCCTGCCTGATCAACCCTTCAGCCGGGCGCGAATGGGAATGGGGTGGCGATAGGTTCACCCCAGCCGTGAAGGCGCGCAATGTGCTGGTTGTGGGCGCTGGTCCTGCGGGGCTGGAAGCGGCGCGGGCGGCGGCGGAGCGCGGGCACAAGGTTGAAGTGGTCGAGGCATTGCCGGTGATCGGCGGGCAATTCCGGCTGGCAGGCCAGCAACCGCGCCGCGCCCAGATCATTGACCTGATGGATTGGTATGAGCGGCAGTTCACCAAGCTGGGCGTAACCCTGCGGCTGAACACCTTTCTGGATGAAGACGAAATCGCTGCTCATCCCGCCGATACGATCATTCTGGCCACCGGCTCGCTGCCCGATGAAACCGGGTTTCAACGCTGGCGGCCCGATCTGGGCGCCCTGCCCGGCATCGACCTTGGCGGCGTCTGGTCCCCCGAAGCCGCAATGCGGCGAGAGGCGCGGTTGGCCGATGCGGTGGTGGTATATGACGAAGGGTCAAACTGGCGCGGCGTTGGCACGGCATGGACCTTGGCCGAGCGGGGCCACAAGGTCACCATTGTCACCCCAGAGCCGATGGTGGGCAAGGAAATCACCCGCACCGCAGCCGATGGCGCCGCGCGCCGCTACATGGCGAAATTGGGCGTGCGTTTCCTGACCGAACACAGCCTGTCGGCCTGGCACGGCAATGGGGTGACGGTGCAGAATCTGCTGACCGGAGCCGAAGAAACCCTGCCCGCCAGCGGGTTGATCATGGCCACCACCAACCGCAGCTTCGATCCTTGGCCAGAGGTCTTTGCCGGCAAGGAAACCCACCGGATCGGCGATTGTTCGGCCCCGCGCCTGGCCGCCTATGCCTTTCACGACGGCCGCAAGCTGGCGCTTGCCCTATAGCGCAGGCGCAAAGCTGCCTGATTGGGCCGAAGCCCAGGCCTTGGCAAAGCCCTTGGCCAAAGCCGGGTCGGCCAGCAACTGGCCCGGCGCAAGCGTAGGATAGATTTCTGACAGGGGCAGCGCGCCGGTCGTGGCCCCGATCCGGCGTTGAAAGTGATGCGCCATCAGTTGCGACGGATGGTCCACCCCCGCCGCAGCCGTAAGTTCGGCCAACGCATGCAGCGTGTTCTTGTGGAAATTCGCCACCCGTTCGGCCTTGTCCGGCACCACCAGCGCGCGCTGCCGTGCCGGGTCGGGGCTGGTCACGCCCGTGGGGCAATGGCCGGTATGGCAAGACTGCGCCTGAATGCAGCCGATGGCGAACATGAAGCCGCGCGCGGCATTGCACCAGTCGGCCCCCAGCGCCATGACCCGCGCCATATCGAAGGCCGAGGTGATCTTGCCGCTGGCCCCGATGCGGATGCGGTCGCGCAGACCCACGCCGATCAGGGCGTTATGGGCAAAGGACAGGCCATCGCGCAGCGGCATTCCCACATGGTCCATGAATTCCAAGGGTGCCGCCCCTGTCCCCCCCTCTTTCCCGTCGATCACGATGAAATCTGGGGTGATGCCGGTTTCCACCATCGCCTTGCAGATCGCCAGAAACTCCCACGGGTGGCCGATGCACAACTTGAATCCCGCCGGTTTTCCACCCGACAAATCGCGCAGGCGGGCGGTGAATTCCAACAGTCCCACGGGGGTGGAAAACGCCGGATGGGCCGAGGGCGAGACGCAATCAACCCCCATCGGCACGCCCCGGATGGCGGCGATTTCCTCAGTGATCTTGGCGGCGGGCAGCACGCCACCATGTCCGGGTTTTGCCCCTTGCGACAGCTTGACTTCGATCATCTTGATCTGGGAGTCCTTGGCGGTTTCGGCGAACCGTGCCGGGTCAAACCCGCCATCGCCTGCCCGCGCACCGAAATAGCCCGACCCCAGTTCCCACACCAGATCGCCGCCGCCTTCGCGGTGATAGGGGGAAATGCCGCCCTCGCCGGTGTCATGGTAAAAGCCGCCCGCCTTGGCACCCCGGTTCAACGCCCGCACCGCATTGGCCGAAAGCGCCCCATAGCTCATGGCGGAAATGTTCAAAAGCGAGGCCGAATAGCTACCCACCTGGACCCGCATCGTTTCGGCATTGGCCAGGGGGCGGGGGGCCAGCGAATGGTGCAGCCATTCGTATTCATCCTGATACACGTCAAGCTGCGTGCCGAAGGGCCGTTTATCCAGTGCCTTTTTCGCGCGCTGATAGACGATCGCGCGCTTGTCGCGGGCAAAGGGCGCACCGTCCTTGTCGCCCTCAAAGAAGTACTGCCGCATCTCTGGCCGGATACCTTCCAGCAGGAAACGCAGATGGGCGGCAATGGGATAGTTGCGCAAGATCGCGTGGCGCGTCTGGAACAGGTCATAGACCCCGACCGCAACGATGAGACCCAGCACCAGCGCCACCACCTCCAGCGGCGCGCGGCCACCGGGCCACAGGATCGCCACCACCACCGCGAGAACGAACAGGATCGCAGGCCAGGTCAAAAGCGCATAGCGCAGCTCAAATGCAGTTTTCATCGGTGATCCTGTCCCCCTTGGGTCATGTTCATCATGCCCAGATTTCAGGCAGGTTAACGGGGAAATGTGACGGTCAGAACGGACAATCTGCCGTAAACCTCATCCAGTCGCCCGTTTCGGGGTGATGCAGCCCCAGAGTTTCGGCGTGCAGCATCAGGCGGGCGTTTTCGCTTCGCGTCTGGGGCGCATAAATCTGATCGCCCAGAATGGGGTGGCCCAGCGCCAGCATATGCACGCGCAGTTGATGGCTGCGCCCGGTCAGCGGCGAAAGCTGCATCCGGGTTTCACCCGGCGCGCGGCCAATCACCTGCCAGTCGGTCAGGGCAGGTTTGCCCTGCTCATGGTTGACCATCTGGCGCGGCCGATTCGGCCAATCGACCGACAGAGGCAGGTCGATGCGCCCGGTTTCGCCCATCACCTCGCCCAGAACGCGCGCGACATAGGTCTTTTTCGCGCGGCGTTGTTCAAACTCTTGCCCCAGGAAACCCTGCGCCTGTTTGGTGCGGGCAAAAATCATCACACCGGATGTGTCACAATCCAGCCGGTGCACCACCAGCGCATCCCAGTATTCGGCCTGCAGCCGGGTGATCAGGCAATCGGCCCGCCCTTCCAGCTTTCCGGGCACCGAAAGCAGGCCTTCGGGCTTGTTGGCCACGATGATCTGCGCATCCTGATAGACGATCCGCAGCGGCACATCGGGCGGGGTATAGGTGAACTCAACCCTCATCGGATGGTGTGGCCTGCGGTGCGCAGCGCGGCGGCCAGATGACGGATATGGGCGGGGCCAACCTCGCAGCAACCGCCGACAATGGTGGCACCCAGATCGACCCATTGCAGCGCAAAGGCGGTATAGCGTTCGGGCGTCAGGTCGTGACGGTGGGTATAGTCAGGCGCGGCCCCGCCATCTGGCAGGGGCAGGCCAGAGATCTCGCTGAACCCGTTGGCATAGGCCCCGAAGGGCAGACCAAGGGCGGACAATTCGCGCAGCGCGGCCAGCATCGCCTCTGGCAGAGAGCAATTGGCCAGCACGGCTGCCGTGGGGTGTTCGGCAATCACATCGCGCAGGCCCGCCACGGGTTCACCCGATCGCAAGCGGCTGCCATCGCGGTCATCGACAGAGACCGACAGCCAGACCGGCACCCCTGCGGCCTGCGCCCCGGCCAAGGCCCCGCGCGCAAGGTCCAGCGAGGACATGGTTTCGATCAGGATCACATCGACATGGGGCGCCATGATCCGCGCCTTTTCGGCGTAAAGCGGTGCCGAGACTGCCACCGGCGGCGTCAGATCGGGGCGATAGCTTTCGCCCAATGGCCCCATCGACCCTGCAATCAGACCGCGCCCGGCATGAGCGCGCGCTTCATGCGCCTCGGCCAATGCGCGCAGATGCAGGGCGTGATACAGGGCATCAAGGCCCACAGGCTCCAGCCGGTCATGCAGGATGTTGTAGGTGTTGGTGGTGGCGACCGAGGCCCCGGCGGCAAAGTAATCCTGATGGATTTCCCGCACGAGGCCGGGGTGGTCTATCATCACGCGGGTGGCCCACAAGGCCCCCGGGTTATCGCCAGAGCGCGCGATCAGCTCTTGCCCCATACCGCCATCCAGCAGGGTGATTTCGGCCATGATTACCTCGTCAGGATCAGGCGGGCGGCAAGGCCCGCGAAAAGTACCGCCGCCAGCTTGTTCACGAACGCCATGCGCGCGCCAATGGTCTGGCCAGCATAACCGGCCAGCCAGCCGAACAAAACGGTCGTCCAGGTGCCGTTGAATGCAAAGATGCTGCCCAGAATGACGATCTGTTGCCAGACCGGCAGGCTGGCCCCCGGCACCACGAACTGCGGCAGAAAGGCCAGGAAGAACAGGATCGGCTTGGGGTTCAGCACATTCGACAGGATGCCACGCAGGAAGGCGCGGCGCAGCGAGGGCGTCCCCTGCCCTTCGGGCAGATCGCCCGCGCGCCAGCTTTTGACCGCGATCCACAGCAAGTAGGCCGCCCCGGCATAGCGGATGGCCGACAGCGCCGCCGGATGGGCCGCGACCAGCGCCGACAGGCCAAGGGCTGCCAGCGCGATGTGCCAGAACACTCCGACGCCAACGCCCAGCCCCGCAACCACCCCGGCGCGCGGGCCGCCCTGCACACCGCAAGCCGTGGCAAAGACGATGTCCTGACCGGGTGCAAGATTGACCACCAGCCCGCCAACAAGGAAGGTCAGGAACTGATCGGTCGTCAGAAAAGCGATATGATCCCACATGCCCGCACCATCGGTTGCGTGATGGCGAAGATCAAGAGAGCTGATTTGACCTTTTGGCGCATTGCGGCAAGGCTGCCGCGAGAGGTGCCTCATGGATTATGAAACCGTTTCCGCCACACAGTTCGGCCATGCGCTGACCGGCATAAGCATCAACCTGCTGGTGCGCGATGTGCGAGCCGAGGCGACCTTTCTGACGCAGGTTTTCGACATGGCGGTGCACCGGCTGTCAGCCGATTTCGCCATTCTGCTGCATGGGGGCCAGCCGTTCCAACTGCATTCCGATGCCGCTTTTGCCAGCCACCCGCTGACCGCCCTTTTGCCAGAGGCCGGGCCGCGCGGGGCCGGGATAGAGTTGCGCCTGCACGAAGCCGATCCCGACCTTGCGGCAGAGCGTGCGGCGCGGCTGGAAACCGCGATGGTGCTGCAAGCGCCGACCGACAAGCCCGGCCACGGCCTGCGCGAAGCGGTCATCCTGTGCCCGGCGGGCTATGCCTGGGTCCCGTCACGGCGGATCGGCTGACCGGGCTCAGTCGCGCCCCATCGCCTGCGGCAGACCGTCATCAATGGTATAGTAATCGCCTTTGTCAGCAACAAAGATATGTTGCGACACCTGCCCGCCAGTCGGGTTGTCAATCACGCCAGCCTCGAGCGAAAAGCTGCCGTCAGGGGCGCGGAAATACAGGCTTGATCCACAATCGGGGCAAAAGCCGCGCGTGCTGCCCCCTGCCGCGACATGTTC
>CALRKX020000038.1:0-10984 GCA_943368305.1 Erythrobacter sanguineus | reverse complement strand
CGATTCCGGCTGGGTCGAGGTTTTGACCGGCCTTGCCCCCGGCGATATCATTGTCACCAAGGCCGGTGCTTTCGTGCGCCCCGGTGACCGCATCAACCCCATTCCGGCCGATGCCGGTACGAACTGAGGCCAGCCCATGAACTTTTCAGCCTGGTCCATCCGAAACCCCGTCGCGCCACTTCTGGCCTTTGTCATGCTGCTGTTCCTTGGCTGGAGCAGTTTCAACAAGCTGCCGATCACCCGGTTTCCCAATATCGACGTGCCGGTCGTCCTGATCTCGGTCTCGCAGCCCGGCGCAGCCCCGGCCGAGATGGAAACCCAGGTCACCCGAGAGGTCGAAGATGCCGTTTCGGGGATCGAGGGGGTAAAGAACATCACCTCCACCATCACCGACGGCGTCTCGAACACCGCCGTTGAATTCATGATGTCCGTGCCGACCGACAAGGCGGTGCAGGACACCAAGGACGCCATAGACAAGATCATCAGCGATCTGCCCGCGGATGTCGAAAGCCCGAATGTCTCGCGACTGGATGTCGAGGGTCAGGCAATCATGACCTTTGCCGTCAAGGCGCCTGCCATGACGTTTGAAGAGCTGTCCTGGTTTGTCGATGACACGATCAAGCGCGGGTTGCAGGGCAAGGCCGGCATCGGCAAGGTCGAACGCTATGGCGGGGCCGACCGCGAAATTCAGGTGCTGCTTGATCCGGTCAAGCTGGAAAGCCACGGCATAACCGCGCAAGCCCTCAGCGCGCAGCTTCGGCTGACCAATGCCAACATCGGCTCTGGCCGGTCCGAACTTGGGTCTGGCGAACAGATCATCCGCACCCTAGGCGATGCGAACGAGGCGGCGCGCCTGTCAAACACCACGATCTCGCTGCCCTCTGGCCGGTTCGTCAAACTGACCGAACTGGGTCAGGTGGTGGACGGCTATGAAGAGCTGCGCAGCTTTTCGCGTCTGAACGGCCAGCAGGTTGTCACCTTTGCCGTCTTCCGCGCCAAGGGCGCGTCAGAGGTTCTGGTCTCGGAAACGGTAGACAAGGTGCTGGGCGACATCCGCGCCAGGAACCCCGGCGTCACCATCGAAAGCGTCGATGAAACCGTATCCTACACGGTCGGCAACTATGATGCCGCGCTGCACACGCTGATCGAAGGCGCGCTGCTCGCGGTTCTGGTGGTGTTTGCCTTCCTGCGCAACTGGCGCGCCACGCTGATTTCTGCCGTGGCGCTGCCCCTGTCGGCCATTCCGACCTTTTGGATCATGGACCTGCTGGGCTTTTCGCTGAACCTCGTGTCCTTCCTTGCGCTGACGCTGGCGACCGGGATTCTGGTCGACGATGCCATCGTGGAAATCGAGAATATCGCGCGCCACATCCGCATGGGCAAAACCCCCTACCGCGCGGCCATCGAGGCGGCGGATGAAATCGGTCTGGCGGTGATCGCCACCACCTCGACCATCATCGCCGTCTTTGTCCCGGTCAGCTTCATGCCCGGCGTGCCGGGGCAATATTTCCGCCAATTCGGTCTGACCGTGGCAATAGCTGTGGCCTTCTCCTTGCTGGTGGCGCGGCTTATCACCCCGATGATGGCCGCCTATTTCATGCGCGCCAAGGACGCCGTCGGCCATGATGCCCACAACGATGGCCCGATCATGCGCGGCTACATGGCTTTCGTGCGGGCCACGACCGGCACCTGGCACCTGCCTTACGGTGTGAACTTCGGGCGCTATTACGTCACGCTGGCGGCGGCGATCGGGGTGCTGATCATCTCGGTCTTCTTCATGCTTCAGGTCCCTGGCAGCTTCATTCCGCCCGAAGATGTCAGCCGTGTCTCGATCTCTGTCGAACTGCCGCCCGGCTCGCGGCTGGAAGAGACCGATGCCACCACCCAAAGAATGGCCGATCTGATCAAAGAAGTTCCCTTCGTCGACAACGTCTTCGTCCTGGGCGGCACCTCGCCCACCGGCGATCTGGACACCCGACGCGCCGCGATCACCGTCTCGCTGGTCAAGCTGGATCATCGCCTGACGCTGAAACTGTCGCAGCTTGGCCGCAGGATTCCGATCCTGGGGTATCTGGTGCCCAAAGTCACAAATCAGGGCCGCGACATTCCGCAGAATGAAATCGAGGCGATGATCTTCGACAAACTCGCGGTCATTCCCGACATCCGGGCCTTCAAGCTGAACGACCGGGGCGAGCGTGACATTTCCTATTCGATCCTCGCCTCGAACGAGCAGGATCTGAATCAGGCCGTCGCGCTTTTGGAAGAGGAACTGCGCAAGGAACCCACCCTTGCCAACGTCGCCTCCGAAGGTGCCCTGCCGCGCCCGGAAATCCACATCACCCCACGCATGGACGAAGCGGCCCGCCTTGGCATCACCACCGCGCAAATTGCCTCGGTGGTGCGTGTTGCCACCATCGGCGATCTGGATGCCCAGCTTGCCAAAGTGTCCATCGACAGTCGGCTTATCCCGGTCCGGGTGCGGCTGGATGATACCAGCCGCGAAAATCTTGACCGCATCGCCAATCTCAAGCTGACCACGGCAAGCGGCGCGCAGGTGCCGCTGTCCACCGTGGCCGATGTGGCGCTGGGCGAAGGCCCCTCGACCGTGAAACGGCTGAACAAGGAGCGCATGGCCAAGATCGGGGCCAACCTGCCGGTCGGCGTGGCGCTGGGCACTGCGACCGAACGGTTCAGCGCGGTAGCGGCCGGGGTCAAACTGCCGCCCACCGCACGGTTGCAGGAATCCGGCGACGCCGAAATTCAGGCCGAGATGCAGCAAAGCTTTGGCAACGCAATGCTGATGGGCCTGCTTTTGGTGCTGACCGTGCTGATCCTGTTGTTCGGCTCGGTGTTGCAGCCCTTCACCATCCTGTTCTCGCTGCCGCTTGCCATTGGCGGCGTGGCGGGCGCGCTGATCCTGACCAATTCGGCCCTGTCGATGCCGGTGCTGATCGGGATTCTGATGCTGATGGGCATTGTCACCAAGAACGCCATCCTGCTGGTCGATTTCGCCATTGAAATGCGCGTCCGCGGTCTGGACCGGATTGCTGCGGTGATCGAGGCCGGGCACAAGCGCGCCCAGCCGATCGTGATGACCTCCATCGCCATGTCGGCGGGCATGTTGCCCTCGGCGCTGGGCGTGGGCGAAGGGGGCGCGTTCCGCGCACCCATGGCCACCGCCGTGATCGGGGGCATCATCGTTTCGACCGTGCTGTCCTTGGTCATCGTGCCGTCGTTCTACCTGATCATGGACGATCTTTCGTGGCTTTTGGGCAAGCTGTTCAGCCGGATGATCGGCGAGAAAGAGCATGAACCTGACGCCCCCGCGCCAGAGGTTCTGGCCGAACGCATAGCGCTTTTGGCCGCCGATCAGGCCGATCTGCGCGAACGCATGGGCCGAACCGAGGCCCCCCCCCTTGGCGGTCCCGGAAACCTGCGCGCGGCCGAATAACGCCGCCGCGCAGACACGACACCACCGCCCCGGAGCTTTTCCGGGGCGGATTTTCGACCGGAACGCCCCATGACCTCGCTGACCACCGCCCAAGCCCATGCCAACACCGGGCGCGGCATTCTGCTGATGCTGCTGGGCGTCGGTCTGTTCACGCTGATGGATGCCACCGCCAAGGGGCTGGTGGCCACCTATCCGCCCAGCCAGGTGATCTGCGCCCGCTTTGCCGGGCAGGCGCTGGCGGTTGCGCTGTATCTTGGCGGCAGCGGCACGGCTGCGGCGCTGCGCACGGCCCATCCCTGGCTGCACATGCTGCGATCTGCCTGCCAGATGGGGGCGACCGGGTTCTTTTTCTTCTCGCTGGCCCATATCGGTCTGGCCGAAGCGACGGCGCTGACCGACATCAACCCCGTGCTGATCACCCTTGGGGCCGCGCTGTTTCTGGGGGAAAAGCTCGGTCCCCGCCGCATCATGGGGGTGGTTGCCGCCATGATCGGAGCATTGATCGTGGTGCGCCCCGGCGCAGGTGTGTTCAGCCCCGCCGCCCTGCTGCCGCTGGCCTGTGCCGTCTGTTATGCTGCCAACGCGCTTTTGACGCGCCACATCGGCCAGAAAGAGGGGCCGTGGACCTCGCTGATCCACGCCGCCCTTTCTGGCACCGTGGTGATGGGGCTGACGCTGCCCTTTGTCTGGCAACCCATTGCTTTGCCAGACCTGCCGTTCTTCCTCGTGCTTGGCTTCATCGGCGCCGCCGCGCAGTTCTGCGTCATCCGCTCTTTCTCGCTGGCAGAGGCGTCTGCCGTTGCCCCCTTTGGCTATGTCGGGCTGATCTTTGCCACCTTCTGGGGCTTTGCCTTTTACGGCGAACTGCCCGACCGCTGGACGGTCACCGGCGCGCTTGTGATCGTGTCGGCGGGCCTTTATGTCTGGCACCGAGAGATGCAGGTCGCCCGGCGCGCCCTGAAATGAACCGAGGCAGATGAGCGAAAAGCCCCCCTTCCGTCTGGCAGACTGGGCGCAGAACCTTGTTCTGCGCGGCCTGATCAACGGGCTTTTGCTGCTGCCCTATCGCGTGCGGGTGCCGCTGTGCGGCTGGGTCATGTCCCGCATCATTGCGCCGGTGGCGGGTTATCGCAAACGGGTGCGCAACAACCTTGCGATGATCATGCCCGATCTTCCCAGCCCCGAGGTCGAGCGGATTGCCCGCGAGGTGCCCGACAACGTCGGCCGCACCCTGATCGAGATTTATTCCGGCCCCGAATTTGCCGCCCGCGCCGCCAGCCTGCCGCTGAAAGGGCCCGGCGTCGCGGCGCTGGACGAAGCGCACCACGCCAACCGCCCCGTGCTGCTGATCACCGGGCATTTCGGCAATTACGATGCCAGCCGCGCCGCCCTGATCGCGCGCGGCTATCGGGTGGGTGCCCTCTATAACCCGATGAAGAACGGCTATTTCAACGATCATTACGTCCGCGCCATTTCCCAGATCGGCACCCCCCTGTTCCAGCGTGGGCGCAAAGGCATGGCCGATATGGTGCGCCACCTGCGGTCGGGCGGGATGCTGGGCCTGCTGATCGATCAGCATATGCGCCACGGGGCAGAGCTGACCTTTTTTGGCCATCGCGCGCTGACCGCGCTTTCGGCGGCAGAGCTGGCCTTGAAATACAACGCTCTGGTGGTGCCGACCTATGGCATCCGTCAGCCAGACGGCCTGTCGTTCGAGGTGGTGGTCGAAGCCCCCATCCCCCATGGCCCACCCGAACAGATGACGCAGGCGCTGAATGACAGTCTGGAACATCTGGTCCGCCAGATCCTTGGCCAATGGCTGTGGATTCACCGCCGCTGGAAATAGCCACCGGAAATTCCCCCGGCAGAATACCGCTACCTTTTGCCGCCGCGCCGAGAGCATCGGCTTTTCTTTTCCGCCGCCCGCTTCACAGCGCCGCCACACCGGCCTAGTCTGCCGCCACATTTCTGCGGGAGGTTCAGATATGACCGACAGACAGCTTGGCTTTGACACACTTGCCATTCACGCGGGCACAGCACCCGATCCGGCCACCGGCGCGCGGCAGGTGCCGATCTACCAGACCACCGCCTATGTCTTCAAAGACGCCGAACACGCCGCGCGTTTGTTCAATCTGCAAGAGGTGGGCTATATCTATTCCCGCCTGACCAACCCCACGGTTTCCGCGCTGGCCAACCGTGTTTCGGCGCTGGAAGGCGGCGCGGGCGCCATCGCCTGTTCCTCGGGCCATGCCGCCCAGATCATGGCTCTGTTCCCGCTGATGGGGCCGGGCAAGAACATCGTCGCCTCGACCCGGCTTTACGGCGGCACGATCACCCAGTTTTCGCAAACCATCAAACGCTTTGGCTGGTCGGCGAAATTCGTCGATACCGACGATCTGAACGCGGTAGAGGCGGCGATTGACGACAACACCCGCGCCCTGTTCTGCGAAACCATTGCCAACCCCGGCGGCTATATCACCGACATTCCCGCCCTTGCCCGGATTGCCAACCTCAAAGGCATTCCCCTGATCGTCGATAACACAACCGCCACCCCATGGCTGTGCAAACCGATCGAGATGGGGGCGACTCTGGTGGTGCATTCCGCCACCAAATACCTGACCGGCAATGGCACCGTGACAGGCGGCATCGTGGTGGATTCGGGTAAATTCGACTGGTCGGCATCCGACAAATTCCCCAGCCTGTCGCAACCCGAACCCGCCTATCATGGCCTGACCTTCCATCCAACCTTGGGCGGCATGGCCTTCACCTTCCACTCCATCGCCGTCGGTCTGCGCGATCTGGGCATGACGATGAACCCCCAGGGTGCGCATTACACGCTGATGGGCATTGAAACCCTGGCCCTGCGCATGGCCCGCCATGTCGAAAACGCCCAGATCGTTGCCGAATGGCTGGAGCAGGATTCGCGCATCGAGACGGTCACCTATGCCGGCCTGAAATCCTCGCCCTGGCACAAACGCGCCGAATCCATCGTGCCGAAGGGTGCGGGGGCGCTGTTCACCTTTGCCGTCAAGGGCGGGTATGAGGCTTGCGTCAAGCTGGTCGATAGCCTGCAGCTTTTCAGCCATGTGGCGAACCTTGGTGACACCCGCAGCCTGATCATCCACCCCGCCTCGACCACCCACCGCCAGTTGGAAGAGGAGGCGCAAATCCGCGCCGGGGCCGCGCCCAATGTGGTGCGGGTGTCCATCGGTATCGAGGATGTGCGCGACATCATCGCCGATCTGGATCAGGCGCTGACCAAGGCCACCGCCTGATGGTGCGGGGCGGCCCGCCAAGGCCGCCCCAACCGCTTACTGCGCAATCTCATAGGTGATGCTGACCGTCGCCGTCATCCCCACCTGCCCGGCCTGCACCGGCACGGCGGCGTCGGCCTTCGCGGCATAGGCCACCGGCATCGGCCCACCATAACCCTGTGCTTCACTGATCGACAGCACCCGGCCCAGCTTGACGCCCGCCGCCGCCGCCAGCAATTCGGCCCGGGCACGCGCATCCAGCGTGGCGGCCTTGCGCGCCTCGTCCTGCGCCGGGCGCGGCTGCGTCAGATCAAAACTCAACCCGTTCAACGTGTTGGCCCCGTCACCCACGGCCGCATCCAGCACCCCGCCCAGGCCCGCCAGATCGCGCACCCGCACCAACAGGATATTTGCGGCCGAATATCCAGTGATGGTCTGCGCGTCACTGGAGCTTAGTCCGCTGCTGGACCACACCGGGTTCAGGCTCAGGTTCTGGGTCTGCAAATCCTTGTCCTCGATCCCGGCCCCCTTCAGCCGCGCAATCACCTTGGTCAGCGCCTCGGTGTTGGCCGCCATCGCCTCGGCCCCGGTGCTGCCTTGGGTTGTCACGCCCAGAGAGATCGTCGCCATGTCGGGGGTCGCCTGCACCGTCGCCTCTCCGGTTACGGTGATGGTCGGCGTCGGCGCATCGGCCAGAGCGGCAAAGGGCGAAACAAGGGCCGTGGAAAGAACGAACATCTTCAGAATGCGCATGAAAACCTCCTTATAGGTCTGGCGCGAACAAGCTGTGATCTTGAAACGCATCCCGCAAGACGATCCTTGGTGCGAAGGCGGGCCTTTTTCTTCCCTTCGGCGGAAAGCTGCTGTAGAGGGTAATCACCCGACCGGGGCGCGTTTCCGCGCCTCTGGCCAACGTGCTAGACCCCGTGGAATGAAACCAGCCTTCGCACTTGACTTACGGGACGACGCCATCGGCCTTCTGCATCGCAGCGGCCCAACCTGGCAACAGGTGGGCGGCGTGGCCATGGATGAACCCGATCTGACCGGCGCGCTGTCTTATCTGCGCGCAACGGCCCTTGGCCTGTCGCCCCGCGGCATCACCACCAAGCTGGTGATCCCGAACGACCAGATCCTGTATACCACCGTCTCGGCCCCCGGGCCGGATGACGAAAGCCGCCGAAGCCAGATTCGCGCCGCACTTGACGGGCGCACGCCCTATGCGCCCGAAGATCTGGTGTTCGACTGGTCGGGCACCGGCGATGAGGTGCAGGTCGCCGTCGTCGCCCGCGAAACGCTGGATGAGGCAGAGGGCTTTGCCGCCCGCCATCGCTTCAACCCCATCGCTTTCGTTGCCGTCCCCGAGTCAGACGCCTTTGCAGGAGAGCCGTGGTTCGGCCCCAGCGCGCTGTCGGTCTCGTTGCTGTCGGGTATTGAAAAGGTAGAGCGCGACAACCTGCCCGTTCTCGATATTCGCCGCAACTTTGAACCCGAACTTGCGCCAGAGGATGAGCCACAGGTTGAACCGTTGCTGGTTCAACCCGAATTCCCGCCCTCTGATGACGCCGATGCGGTCGCGTCCCCGGCTTTGCCGGATAGCCCCCCGGATACCTCTCTGGGCGATCCCGAGGCAGAGCCGGATTTCGATCCGGCCCCGATGGAAGACCCGGCCCTTCCGGACGAGGTTACCCCCGCCGAGGAAGAAACCCCGCCGCAGCCAGAACCAGAGGTTCCTCCTCTGGCCGATCCGGTTGCGCCGCCGTCGCAAAAATCCTTGCCGGCAGAAACCCTGTCACAAGCCATCCGTCCCCTGCTTCCCCCTATCGTCGAAGAGGCGCCGATTGCACTGGATGTCGTGCCAGAGGAGGAGGCGCCCGCCGCCCGCCCCTCTGTCATCAATCCGGCGATCACGGATGATGTGCCCGCGATGCCGGGGCTGGCAGCCGGGATGGCCTTTTCCAGCCGCCGTGCGCCCGATGCGACGACGGCGACAGGCGGGCGCATTATGCGGCCCGGCGTTGCCAAACCTGCGGTCACGAAACCGCTGGCCGCCAGCAAAACCTTCGCAGCAGAACCGGGTCCGGCACAGCGACCGGCCGTATCTGCGGCACCCGCCACGGGTGCTGCGCGCAACGGACGTGTGGCCCCGGCCAAAAACGGCCTCTCCTCGCTCGATTCGCCTGCCCTCAAAGGCAAGAAGTCGCCCACGGAAGAGCTGATAGCCGCCAGCGCCGCCGCCGCAACCGCAGCGGCCCGGCCTGCGCAGACCAAGCCTGCCACCGCCGCCACCACCGGCCTGTCGGGCCGCGCGGTCGCCCCGCCCCGCAAGGCGCGGCACATGGGGCTGATCCTGACCGGCATCCTGTTGCTGTTTCTGGCGCTGGTCGCGGCGTGGTCGTCGATCTTCCTCGCCTCGTCCGATGATCCGGCCCAGCCAGAGGCGCTGCAAACCGCCTCTGGCACAGCCTCTGGCACAGCCTCTGGCACGCCCGATGCCCAACCGGCGACCGACCCCGCTGCCGCCCCGGCCGCAGACCAACCTGCCGACCAATCCGCCGACCTGCCGACGCCAGAGGATGAGGCGCTGGCCGATCAGCAAGACCCGGCCACTGGCAGCGATCAGGCCACCTCGCCCGTCACCTCACCCGCCCCACTAGATCCGGCCCCCGCCGCCGCCCAATCGGCCGAGGTGGCGCCAACCGCGTCCACCCCGACAGGCGAGCAGGCCCAGGATGAGATTTTCCTCGCCACGATGGACGCCGCGCCCCAAACGCCCGATCCGTCCGCCCTGCCCGATCCCGAAGCGCGCGGTGACAGCCTGCCTCTCTCGCAGGCTGCCCCCCCGCCCTTTGGCACCACCTATCAGTTCGACGCCGAAGGCCGCATCAAACCCACGCCAGAGGGTGTCATCACCCCCGAAGGGATTACGCTGGTTGCAGGCAAGCCCCCCCTGCTGCCCAAACCGCGCCCGGCTGCCCTTGCCGTTGCGGCCCTTGCTGCCGCTGCCGCGCCCGCTGTGGAAGCGACGGTTGCCGCCGTCGCCGCCGAAACGCCCTTCCCTTCTGACCCCGCGCTGGCAGGCGCAAGGCCCTGGTCGCGGCCTGCGGGGCTGGTCCCGCCCCAATCCGAAACGCCCGTTCCCGCAACAGACCCCGCCGCGTCCAAACCGGATGACGGAGCCGCCCTTGCTCCGGCGACAGATCTGCCACCCGGCTTGCGCCCGCTTGCCCGGCCCGCAGCACTTGCCGCCGCCCCTGTGCCCGCCACCGATGCCTCGGCCGCCTCTCTGGTGACGAATATTGACCCGGAGTCGATCAGCCCGCTGGCCATCGCGATTTCCCGCCGGCCTGCCGCCCGCCCCTCTGGCCTGAACAGCGCGGTCGAGGCCGCGGTCGCCGAAGCCAGCCGCCCCGAGGCACGCCCCGAATCCCCGGCGCCAGAATCCAACGTGAAACTGGCCGCAGCCCCAGAAGCCGCTCCCGAATCAAACACCCGCGCCCCTGCTCCCGAGGCTGATGCAGAACCAGAGGTTGCTTCTGTCGCGCCCTCTATCCCGACCCGCGCCTCGGTGGCCAAACAGGCCACGCTGAAAAACGCTTTTGATCTGGGCAAGACCAATCTGATCGGCGTCTATGGCACACCGTCGAAACGCTATGCCCTGGTCCGCACCTCGTCTGGCAGCTTCAAAAAGGTCAAACCGGGCGACCGGATCGATGGCGGCAAGGTCGTCTCGATCGGGGATGATGAATTGCGCGTTCAAAAGGGCGGTCGCACGGTGGTGCTGGCCCTGCCCAAGACCTGACGCCCCGAAAACCAGACGACCCAATTCCTGACCGGCCGGCATGTCGCCAACCGCACTCAGCACACGAAAGATTTCGTATCCGCCCCCGATTGTTTCAACTCGCCGAGAGGTGGGTTGCGCTGCAACATTCATCCGGCCCAAGAAGGCGCCATGGAAGATTTCCTGCTTCTCGCCTCGATTTATCTGGGTGCCGCCGTTCTGGTGGTGCCGCTGTCGGTGCGCGCGGGGCTTGGCTCTGTCATCGGGTATCTGGGCGCGGGCATCCTGATGGGACCGATCCTTGGCCTTGCCGGGGCCGAGACCGCGAACCTGCAACATTTCGCAGAATTCGGCGTGGTGCTGATGCTGTTCCTGATCGGGCTGGAGCTGGATCCTTCGGCCTTGTGGGAAATGCGGCACAAGCTGATCGGTCTTGGCGGTGCGCAGGTGGTGCTGACCTCGGCGGCCATTGCGACAGGGCTGTTGCTCTTGGGGCAAAGT
>CALRKX020000037.1:0-11015 GCA_943368305.1 Erythrobacter sanguineus | reverse complement strand
CAGGCCCAGCGGCCAGCGCGCAGCATGGCACAGCGCAATTTCCGCCCCATACCACAGGGCAAGATAGGTCAGCGGCCAGAGCGGGCTGGCCCCGGCCAGCACCCCAGCCGCAACAGCCAGCCCGACTGGCAGCAGCGCGCCGTTCAGCGGCTCCAGCAGGAACAGCAGGGCAAAGCCGTCGCGGCGCACCCGGCTCCAGCGCAACTGGCGGTCCCAGACCGCGCGCAGGCTGCGGTGCCCGATCGGCTGGCCCCAGGGGCGCGGCGGCAGGCTGACCCGCAGGCCCTGTTCGCGGGTGATGCGGGTTGCGGTCACATCTTCGGCCAGATGACGACCAAGGGCGGCAATTCCGCCTGCGGCGTCCAGTGAGGGTTTCGACCAGAACAGCGTCTTGCCTTGGGCAAAGCCAGCGCCAAGTCGCGCCGCCGCCAGTTGCAGCCGCGCCTGATTGCCATTCAGGAAGGCGCATTCCAGATGGCCACCCAGGTCGGCGGGCCGAATGCCAACTGGCGGGCAAGAGACAAGGCCCGTTCCTTCTGTCCAGCTGCCGGTGACGGTGGTCAGGTAATCGGATGGCAGCAACAGGTTGCTGTCGGTCATGCACACCCAGTCATGCGCCGCCACACGCCAGCCCTTGGCCAGATTTGCCAGTTTGGGGTTGGTCAGCGCATCAACGCCGGTCAGCAGTCGCGCGGGCACCTGCGGATATTGCGCCATCAGCCGACGGCACAGTGCAACCGAGGGGTCGGCCTCATCCGGGGCGCAGAAAATCACTTCGTAGCGCGGGTAGGTCTGAGTGAAGGACGAGCGCAGGGTTTCTTCATCGAAGGGATCGCTGCCGCAGACCGGGCGCAGCAGCGTCACGGGCGGCTTGCCGATGCGCCGGGGCAGGGGGCGGCGCAGTTGGGCCAGACACAGCCCCACCGTCACCAGATGGGCGAACAGCAGGCCGATTGCGGCCAACAGGAAGCCAAGCGTCATCATACCCCCAGCGCCCCTGTGGGCAGCGGTGCAGCGGCGGGGCGGGGCACCAGCGCCGCGCGCCCGCCAACAAGGCGCAACCGGCCATCGAATCCTTCGGCCAGCGCCGAAAAACTGTCTACCCAATCGCCGCAATTGGCATAGGTCAGCCCGTGGTCATCATGCAGGGCGGCAATGTGGAAATGGCCGCAGATCACACCATCCACCCCATCGGCCCGCGCCAGCGCCACCAACTGCCGCTCGTGCCCGCGCCCCAGATACATCAGCGCGTTGACAGAGGTGATCAGGAACTCGATCACGCTGCGCCGGTCTGCCGACACCTGGCGGCGCAGGCGGGCCAGCAGCCGGTCGATCCGCCGCAAGCCATGGTCGATGCGGCTGCCGAAACGGGTCATCGCATGGTGGCGGATCAGGCGACCGTCGATCACATCGCCATGGGTGACCAGATAGCGCCGCCCGTTCGCCGCCTCGTAAATCAGCGCGGCGGGCGAGGGTTGCGGCAATTGGCGGCCCTGCGGCGCCGGGGTGGCTTGCGGGTCGTGGTTTCCGGGCAGATAGACCAGCGTCGCGCCATCCGCCTCGCGTTGGGACAGATGGTCCAGCACCGCCTGATGCCCCTCGGTCCAGAAGGGCAGCAATGGCGACCACAGGTCCAGCACATCGCCGACCAGATAATAGGTCTCGGCCAGATTGGTGGTCAGAAAGTCCAGCAACAGGTCGGCCCGGCATCCGATGGCCCCAAGATGCAGGTCAGACAGAAACAGGCAGCGGTGATGCTGGTGCAGGGGGGGATGCGTCTGGGGCATGGCATGGCTCCGTCGCTGAAATCTGGCCGGACGATGGGGCGGCACCGGATTCCATTTGATGACAGTATTGCTGCATTCGCATGAAGCACAATCCAGATTATGCCGCACTGCAGCAAAAATCCCTCCAGCCACGCAACACCTTGCCGTGACAATGCCGGGCCTGCGCAAGCTGGCTTGCGCCGGCACCAACTGCCGCTACAGTCGCCGCGATACCTTAACCCGTGGGGGCCTGTCGTGCTGCGTCGTCTTCTTTGCCTTTCCTTTGCCGGTCTGCTGATGTCTTCGCCCGGTTGGGCCGCGCCTTGTGGCGACACCTCTGCCGGGTTCGAGGACTGGAAAGGCATCATGGCCACCGAGGCCAAGGCCGAGGGGGTCGGACCTGCCGGGATCAAGGCCCTGAAAGGGGCCAGCTATTCCAAGGCGACCATCGGCGCCGACCGCAACCAGAAAAGCTTCAAATACTCGCTGGCCAAGTTCATGGAGGTGCGTGGTGCCAAGGCAATTGCCGCGCAGGGCCGCAAGCGGCTGGCCAAAAACCGCGCCTTCTATGACGGATTGCGCCAGCAATACGGTGTCGATCCCGGTGTCCTGATCGCCATTCACGGTATGGAAACGGGTTTTGGCAATTTCATGGGCGATACCAATGTGGTTTCGGCCATTGCCACGCTGACCTGGGACTGCCGCCGCAGCGACTTTTTCCGCCCGCATCTGATTGGCGCGTTGAAGCTGGTCGATCAGGGGTCGATCAGCTCTGCGACCATCGGCGCCAAGCATGGCGAATTGGGCCACACCCAGTTCCTGCCGGGCAACGCGCTTGCCTATGGTGTGGACGGCAACGGCGATGGCCGGGTCGATCTGGCGGCCATGGCCGATGCCATGGCCACGACGGCACATTATCTGCAGCAAAAGGGCTGGCAACCCGGCCTTGGTTTCCAGCCCGGAGAGCCGAACTTTGCGGCGATCGGTGCATGGAACGCGGCCTCGGTCTATCAGCAGGCCATTGCGCTGATTGCTGCTGACATAGATCGGTGATTTTCGCTCTTGCGCAGCTTTGGGGCAGCGGCTAAAAGCCCGCCCGTGGCCCGTTCGTCTATCGGTTAGGACACCTGGTTTTCAACCAGGTAAGAGGGGTTCGACTCCCCTACGGGCTGCCACTTTTCCCATAATGATCAGTTGGTTGGCCTTGCCAAAATGGTCCCGTGTGTTGCGCCGGGCTTTTTGCGCGTCTCTTCCGCCACTACATCCAAAGCACAGCCATCTGACGGCCAGGGGGCATGGACAGGATATACAGTCGTGCGACCGCCATCTCCGCGGCCAGCCTGACCGGGCAGAGAAATTGCCACCAAACTCCGGTTAGGACATCTGATTTATACCGGAAAGAAAAGTGGTGCCCAGAGCCGGAATCGAACCAGCGACACGCGGATTTTCAAGACTTGCGTTTCAAATAGTGCATTGTTTTTATTATGCAATTAGCGTCGTTTTGCTGGTGTGCGAAAAACTGTGCGATGCAGCTTGGTTGATTAAAGCTGGCAAGCACTGTGGTCAACACAGTCTTTCAAACACGGATTTCGAACACAGACTATTCTGAAACTGCTGTCAGACAAAGCATCACTTCGTCCCTGCCACCTGACCCTCGCACCTGTTGGCAGTATCCTCGCTGCTGTGTGTTTCGGCCCTTGATCTGGGGAGGTTGCCATGAGCGAAGACGTACGCGTCGGAGATGTGCGGCGCATGATTTACGACTATGTTCGAAGCCCGTCGCTGCGCCACATCCGAGATGGCTATGCGTTGAACAAGCTGGCCATTGAGATCGTGCGCACCATCGATCGGGGCAACTCGATCTGGCGGAAATGGGACGGTCAGCGCGAGTTCTTGCTGAAATCCTGTCTGCGCTGCTGGATACCGCTTCCCGCGCTTCTGGAAGCCCTGAACGAACTTCCAGGGCCGAAGCTGACCAAGACGGACGTAGAGCAGCGCCTGCGACAGATGGAGGAAGACCAAAGCGAATATGCCTGGGACCGGCAGCGCGACTTCTGCATGGAAATCTATGAACGCGAAAGAGCCGAGGGCACGGAGCTGATCGCTATCGCCGCTCTGATCCGCGAACAACTGGAGCAGCTTGAGGGACGCGAGCGGGAAGAGCAGATGGAAGCCTATCGCAAGCGGCAAGAACAGGATCGTCTGGCGCGAGAGCACCGACTTCTTTCTGGCGCTGACATCGGCTGGACGCAAATCGCCGGATCGACAGCTTGGTATTGCCGGGTGAACGCCCGCACATTTCGCCTTGTGCCGACAGCCAACAAGCGCTGGTCACTGTGCCGGGTAAAGGCAGTCGATGATACGGAGAAGGCCGACATACTGGGTACCTACAGTGGACGCAGCGACGCGACCAAGGCAGTGAACCAAATGGCCTATCAGCCTGAGCCTCGTTGGTAGCGGTCATTGCGACCTTGACAGCTTGGACTGCCGCCCCGCGCCCTGTCATCCAGGTTTGACCAAACTTGCTAGCCCCATCATCTTGACCTTCGACCAATATAGCTCGGCGGACGTAGTGAGGGGGACGGAATGGGCGTCACCATAGGCTTTGCGGACTTTACGATGCTGGACAATCACAAGCAGTTCGTTGCCTGGAGGCGGCAGGTTTTCGTGCGCAATCCGCATCGAGGCCTGAACACGCTCTATGCTGCCGCATTGGGGAACCTCGTCAAGCAGGTCTTGGACATCGCGAGCAAGAACTTGCACGAGATCGAAGACCAAGTATGCCTCGAAGCTCAGGCGCAGGCTGTGGCAGGCTGGCGGAGTTCTGGCTGATGACTATGTCTTCCGATGCTCAACAATCTACAATTGTGCTTGCCGGCCCCGATCCCAGTATGCTGAATGGATCACCGGCCCCTTCAGGAACTGAATCTGGATGTCCAACTCGCCCCTGAACTGCTGGATTGTAGGATCTTCTTTCGGCCGTAGTGACGATCAGACTGCTAGGTTCCTTGCAGAAGGCACCTGGGAGATCGCCAACCCATCTGACGCAGACCAGGCGCTGGTAAAGGCCATGCTGCCCGGCGACAGGATCGCTATAAAGTCGACCTTCGTTCAGAAGCATGACCTGCCATTTGACGTGCAAGGACAATCAGTATCCGTCTTGCGCATCAAAGCCCGGGGCACAATCACCCACAATCCCGGCGATGGTGAACGAGTCGGTGTAGAGTGGGACCGTGAATATAAGGGTGCCGATTGGTATTTCTACACGTACCGATCGACAATATGGCAGCTACCGACTGATATCGAGGACGCCCAGCGCCTGATAGCATTCATCTTCGAAGATCAGCCCCAGGATTATGAGTGGTTCCTTGCCCAGCCTTATTGGCGAGACAAATACCGGTCTAGTGGGACGGCTAGAGCCCCCTCAGTGTGGATCGAAAAGACGTTGGTTACCGGTCGCGCGGACCGCGAAGCAGGAAGCAACGCTCTGGGCAAGGCGTTGTGGTCGCCGCAAGCCTCTAAGAACGGTGGTGACATATACGCCAACATGCGACGAGTTGAGCCCGGCGATGTTGTTATGCACCTTACCGACAACCGCGGTTTCACAGGCATTTCAAAGGCTACAGAGCGCGCTAATGACACATTCGAAGGGCTCAAAGGTACAGAGTGGGAGGGCCCCTGCTTCAGGATCGAGCTGAAGGACTATGTCGAACTGCAGCCGCCGCTACTTCGCGATCAGTTTTTTAAAACGGAGCCGTTTGCCACTGAGCTCGCCGAGCTGGTTGAGAGTGGTGCCAAGGGGCTATTCTTCAACCGGAAGTTGGAGCTCAACCAGGGAGCCTATCTAACCGAGGCAACTCCAACGCTTCTCTCTATCCTCAATCGAGCTTATGTGGATGCAGTTGGTAAACCTTTGCCATGGATGGATGCAGAGGACCCAACAGAATCCGGTGATCTACCAGAGGAGGTGGCGCCATATTCGATCGAAGATGCGCTCCAATCGTTGTTCCTTGAGCCAGCTGAGATCGAAGCCATCTTGCTCCTGTGGCGTGCAAAGAAAAACGTGGTGCTGCAAGGCCCCCCAGGTGTTGGCAAGTCGTTTGCGGCAACGAAACTTGCTTTTGCGCTAATGGGCCAGGCAGCGCGCGACCGCGTGGAATTTGTCCAGTTCCACCAAAGCTACTCCTACGAAGATTTCGTCGAGGGCTTCAGGCCCAACGAGCAAGGCTTCAAGCTCGAGTTCGGCAAGTTTGTTCAGTTCTGCCGGAGGGCCGAAGCAGACCCCAACAACGTCTACGTATTCGTCATCGACGAAATCAACCGGGGCAACCTGAGCAAGATCCTTGGAGAACTGATGCTGCTGATCGAGAGCGACAAGCGCGGTTCTGAGTGGGCGATGAAGCTTGCCTCTGGCAACGTGCCGTTCCACGTTCCTGCAAACGTGCATCTTATGGGGTTGATGAATACTGCCGACCGCTCACTGGCCGTAGTGGATTACGCACTTCGCCGTCGGTTCGCCTTCGTCGACCTCAAGCCAAAACTGCGCTCTGCCAAGTTCAAGGCACACCTGCGAAGCCAGGGTATTGGGGATGCAGTAATTGAGCTGCTCGTGGATCGCGTCGAGGCTCTCAACCAGGAGATCATCGCGGATAACATCAATCTCGGATCTGGCTTCGCAATCGGCCATAGCTTCTTCTGCGGTAAGCCAATGCCATCAGAGGATGACCGAGCGTGGTTCCGCCGCGTTACGCAGACCGAGGTCGCACCACTCCTGCGCGAGTACTGGTACGACGCCGAAGGGCGGGCGACCGCCTGGGAAGCTCGGCTGCTTGAAGGTCTATGACATCCCTCATTCCGATCGCTAACCTCTATTACCTGTACTGCTACGCGTGGGAGCGCTTTGCAGAAGGAAAAGCTCTGGCAGTAGACGCCGAGACCAGCCCGGATCTCCCGAACCTTCTAACCCGTGTGCTGGTCAATGGTATGCGATCGCTGTTTCGACGTGGGCTAGATCGGGTATATGTTCCGCTGGTGGAGGACCTGACAACATTGCGCGGCCATATCGAAGTTGGTGCGTCGCTCAGGTTGCAGGCCCGGAAAGTCAAGCGCCTACGCTGCTCCTATGACGAGCTAAGCCACGACGTCCTTCACAACCAAATCTTGAAGGCGAGCCTTCGCCGGCTGGGCACTATGCCAAGTCTCGCTCCAGCCTTGAGGGTTGAGGCACATGACTTGATACGGCGGATGCACGACGTATCCGACATCAGGCTCACGCATGGTTGCTTTGCCCGGGTGCAGCTGAATCGCAACTCCGCCTACTACGACCTTCTGCTGAAGGTGGCAAAGTTGGCCTTCGATATGCTGCTACCGATCTCGGGGGCAGGCGCTTATAAGTTCCAGGACATCACTAGGAACGAACGCGAGATGGCTCGGGTCTTCGAGGCTTTTGTTCGAAACTTCTACAAGTTTGAACAATCAGAGTATAAAGTCGAGCCTCTGACAATCACTTGGGACGCATATCCGCTCAAGCACTCTGAAGGCGATCGACTGCCGACGATGCGTGTAGACGTGTTCCTCAGGTCGCCCCGGCGACAGCTCATCATCGACACCAAGTACTACCTTGAAGCGCTTCAAACCCATCAAGGCGTGACCAGCTTCAGGTCGGAAAACTTGTACCAGCTCTTCAGCTATCTGAAGAACCACGTTGTGAGAGTTCCTTCAGGAACGCAGCTCGATGGCATGCTGCTCTATCCGCAAGTGGGATCCCAATTCGATACGCAATTCGCCATTCAGGGAAGCAAGGTGTGTTTGGCTACTGTTGACCTAGGGCGACCCTGGCAAGATATTTCTGAACGTTTACGCGGACTGATTTTAAATTCGCCTCGGCCGGTGTAGTGCAAGAAAACTTAGGCAGCCTCTCGACGAACAACGCGAAACTGTCCTCCGCATCGAAACTGCCTTCGCCAATATCGACCGCATCGTCGCCGAAGCCGCAAAGGTTCTGAAACTGCTAGGACATTTCCCATCATCCCATAGGTACGCTCGTTAATCTGGAATGGTTAATCCAAGTCTCAACGGAAGCCAGCTCCAATGCCGGGAAATACGTCAAATGATGTTCACGATTCGCGCGAGGCAAATGCTTTGCCATCAGCATTTCGACGTCACGCATTTGGCAGCTCGAACCGTACATCTGAACCGAAATTCAGTCCTGTCGCATCACAAGCTGCTCGAATGATCCGAACCTTTTCACGATTTGCGATATTCAGTCCAACCAACCATCCACTGAGGATTTCGGCGGTATTAGAATTCGCTAGGTCTTGGCGATCAGGGTAAATCTGCGAAACAGATTGGGCGATGTGATTCCTTGTGCGCCCTCTCGCTGCTTCCGCAATCACTTCTATTCTATGCGGGAAGCGTGCGGCAATCTTGCTTAACACATCCACAAAGGCTTCTTTCGCATTCCTTGCTGAATGCTCTTGTCCAAGAACATAGTATGATATCGGGCCTCGTTCAAACAATGCCCGCGTAGCACTTGGCTTGACCTGAGACTGCGCAATCACTGGCGGTTCAGGCGTCAGGTCCACAGCAGTGGCGCCAGCGCCCCGTCCAGGTGCCAACCTGCTCGCTTCGGGCATACTCACAGAGCCGGCCGGTGCTAGCCCGCGCAGAAATGCAAGGACTTCAGATGTCATCGGACGAAAACCTGACAGTGCTTCAGTCTGGTCGGCTACAAGCTCAACTAGCAGGTCTTCTGGCCCTGAAACCAGCTGCTTCCATGCCTGCGGTATTATCCGGGACGCTTCCCTGCGAGATGCAAGATCACGGTAGTCACGAATGGCATCTTCATGCGCGTCGCCTGAACGAACTCTTTCGCGGTCCAGGTAGCGATGAAGAACACGAACAGCGTCTTCGACTGCGCGTTCATCAAGTCGTAGACGGTGGACGCGCCTCTCATCGTAGTTGCCCTGTCCAGACGGCAGATAGAAGCTCCATTCCCGCCCATCTGTCAAAATGCAGAGCGGAACGCCTTCGTGGAAAGCATATTCGAACAGTTGCCTGTCACCCAAATCGGAACGGCCAACTCCCTTCACTTCGACGAATACGGCCCCGCGCCTTGGAGCGCCGAATAGGGCAAAATCCACACGACCTTTACCCGAGGAGAATTCGGGGGCTACCTGATCTGGGTCGCTGTCGTCCCATCCGAGAGCACGAAGTATCGGGAGAACCACGCCGGTCGAAATGGCTGCTTCGTTTCGGTACTGGTCTTTGCTCAACCGCTCCCGGATGCGCGAGAGCAAAATTTCCAAAGTCATCGTGCCTTCCTGGATCAGGGCGGGAATATGTTCCCATTTTGAGACTGCTTTGGTTTATGTGCGAGGGCAACAAGAATGCACTGGTGAAGAGGCCGCAAGTTAGAACAGGCGTGCCTCCACCCAAGAGCGCACGGTCGTGTCGCGAAAGCTTAAGACATTCCCTGGCGTCGCGCTCCGGGCATATGAAGTTCTGGTTTTTCAGGCGGCGAGGTCAAGGGGCATCGGCTCGATGGGCTAAGACATGGTCTCCTGTACGTCGACCTTGCGCATCTGGATCTGGCCGGAGGGAAGCAGCGCCCAGAGCAGCAAGGGCACGGTATCGGCGCAGGGCAGCACGGTCAGCGATGAGGGATTATCAAAAATCTTCATGGCCTTATCTTGTCCGACAACACCATGCTAGGCAGCACTGGCAAGACAGGCTGCAGGGCCAGTTGCGGCTGCTCCTGAGGCGCGAGCACGACCATGAGAGCACGCCTCACTATGCCAGTCTGCCGCTCGCGCAAGAACGACGCGTGTTTGCACTGAACCAGCCCTCACCCTGCTCAAAGCGCACGCTACAGTTCAACGCGGGTGTGCCGCTACACTGGGTGCGGGCTGATACCGACCCCATGCTGTAGGGCCCGCACAGCAAGTCTGCGCCGCCAGTGCACGGTACGAGCACGGTCTATGAGGCGCGCAGACGTTCGAGGATATCCGGAGGCACACCGCGTCGCTGGATCAAGCTCTCGGCTAGAAGCTGAAGGTTTTCTGTTGCGGACCGCTCCAGTAGCGGCAGCCATTCTTCGTCGCTCTGGAGGATCAACAACCGTTCAAGTGCTGCCTTTGCAAGAGCTAGTCGGTCACAGGGTGGAAGCCACCAGTCCCATACAAGCCAGTTTTCATCCTTACCGTCTTCCTTGTCAGCTTCGCTGATGGGAAACTGCATGCTGACGGCTGGGGCGTTCTCAGGGAATAGCCGATGCCAGAATAGGTAGCTGTCGGGTACAGAAGACACATCTTCTGTTGTCAGGGGCGTTAACCTTACCACGACCGAACCATCGCACAGTCTCAGTGGGTGTTCGGGATCGACCTTCAGGCCGAGCAAGAGCTCAACGTCTTGCGGAAGGCTGAACTGGAGCGACGGAGGCTCTCCGACAAACCCGCATCCTCGGTTATTGGCATAGGCCATGCAGCTTACCAGAAGGCCACTCAAGTAAAGAAAGATACTGGCTTCCCAGTGTCCGGGGTCGTTCTTGAGATAGTCTGATAGGTCTGCACTCTGTTTGCTTGTCATGCCGCGCCAGCCTTCGCCTGCAGAAGCTTGATGCGCGCCGCTTCCATCGCCCGGATGAAATCCTCCGCTCTAAACCGCCATGCGCGTTCGTCAAGCGATATGTCCGATTTCAAAGGTTCATTCTTGTCCTTAGGTTCAGTTGCCCCCTTAAACCCAAGGGCTGCCAGCTCATCTGGAGTTAGATAGCAACGCGCAAAAACGCGCCGGTTCTTGGTCTGCCAGGTCATCGTCGCAAAGTTCTGCTGGCCGTCCTTGCCGTTGTCCTTCGACCAGATGGCTCTTAGCCGCATGTCGGCAAAGTCAGCGCTTGTGTAGTGCACTTGAACGTCATTTCTGCGCCCAAAATGCTGGCCCACGGTCTCGAAGAAGCCGCGTGCACCATACGGCGCGTCTGCAAGGCGTTCGTAGAATTTTTCCTTCTCTGTGGGCATGAGCCTGACCTCCGGGTGTGGTGCTGCTTTTTCAGAGCAGAATGCCGGAAACGTTCAGGCGTTCAAGGCTTTGCTTGCGCTCAGCTCAAGTTGTCTGGCTTGGGTTCGTTGAAGGGCTTGGGGCGCTTTGATCTGCGCTTGCTGTCGGGATGTTCTGTGGCTGGCTTCTTCGGCGCGGGAGCAGGTGGGTCAGGAAGTTTGGACTTCTTGTGGGGTCGCGAGCCCAGTCTGC
>CALRKX020000036.1:0-11041 GCA_943368305.1 Erythrobacter sanguineus | reverse complement strand
CTTTCGCGTGGTGAGGCTTTGCCCGAACCGCCCGAGAACCCGATGTCCGCCGACCGGGTGCGCTGGGAACACATCCAGCGGGTCTATGAAATGTGTGACCGAAATGTTTCGGAAACAGCGCGGAGGCTTTCGATGCACCGCAGAACATTGCAGCGCATTCTTGCAAAGCGCAGTCCTAAATAAAAGGACAGGTTGATAGAATTGGTTCGTGGGCCTAAAACTGTCGAATATCATAATAAGGAGCCTCAAATGGCTTTCGATCTCGACAACCTATCCCTAAAAGACCTTAAAGACCTGCACACTCAGGTGACAAAGGCCATTTCAACCTTTGTTGATCGAAAGAAAAAACAGGCCTTGATCGAGCTGGAAGAAAAGGCGCGCGAACATGGATTTTCGCTGTCGGAGCTTACCGGCAGCGCCCCGGTGCGCAAGCGGACGCCCGCAACCGTGAAATATGCCAACCCGGCCAATTCTGCCGATACCTGGTCGGGCCGGGGCCGCAAACCGCGCTGGTTTGAAGAGGCGATTGCCCGTGGCAAGAAGCCGGAAGACCTGCTGATCTAAGCCCGACTAGACCGCAGATTTCAGCCAGCGGACAAAAGTTTTAAGCTCGGGCCTTTTGGGCCCGGGTCTTGTGACGATGTAGTAGGCCAGCGTGTCGTCGGTGATCTGGCTAAGGATCACCAGATTGCCCTCCTCGACATCTTGTTCAACCAGGGCAATCGCCTCGACATGCAGGCCCAGGCCCTGACGCGCGGCCGCCAGCGCCAGCTCTTCGTTCGGCATCAGGGTGATCTGCATGGCATCGGGCTTCAGCCCGCGCTCTTTCAGCCAGGCCAGCGCCTCGGGCCAATCCTGTTCGATCACCCAAGGCATCGCCGACATTTCGCGGTTCGAAAGTTCGGTGCGGCCAGCCAGCAGCTCTGGCGCGGCGACGATTGCATAGCGGGCCGAGGCGAGGAGTTCCGCCTCCACCCCTGGCCATTTTCCGCTGCCGAACCGAATGCCCAAGTCGATTCCGTCGCGGCGCAGGTCAACGACGCGCTGTTCCGGGTGCAGCAACAAGGGGATGTCTGGATGCTTGGTCCAGAAATCGCCCAGCCGGGGCATCAGCCATTGGGTTGCAAAGGCGGGCGTCATGGTCAGGTGTAGCGGAGACTTGCCCGTGTCGTTGGCAAGGTCTGCCACGGCCCGCTCTATCGTGCCAAACCCATCAGCAAGGGCCTGTGCCAGCTTGTCGCCGCTGGCCGTCAGTTTCAGCCCGCGCCCCTCGCGATAGATCAGTTCGCAACTCAACCGCGCCTCCAGCGCGCGCACCTGCTGGGCCACCGCCGCGTGGGTGACGTTCAGCTCTCTCGCGGCTTGCGAAAACCCTTGCAGACGCGCCGCAGCCTCGAACGCACGCAGTTGGGTCAGCGAGGGAAAGCTGCGCCAGTCAATCGCCATATGTTAGATTTCCTAACAGATCAGAAAAATCGCTGACTCGAGTGTGTGGCCAAACAGGCCTATATACAATGCAGGAACTGAACCAGAAGGACTGAAGAAATGTTAAGCCTGATTGCAAATGCCCTGTTGATCGCCGCTGGCGGCTATCGTCCGCAGAACCATGCCGACCAGCGTGGTCGCCGCATCGAAAAGGCTCTCAAATCGTGAGGGCGGCCAAAAGCTCCGTATGCCTTGAAATATAGTCCGCCCGCGTTGCCGCGGGCGGACGCAGTTTTATCTGTAGCCCTTTCAGAATCAGATTCTCCGGCCGCCCGAACAGCTTGTCGGCCTCGCCCTGCGAAAACCCTGCGATCTGCACTGCTTCCAGCCAGGCAGAAACCTTGTCGGCAGCTTTGATCGCCTTTTTGATCGCCACAGGCAGAATGGCCGGCAGGCCGAACCGCAGATGCACTGCCGCTGCCAGCCGCGCATCAAGCTCTCCATAACTTGGGCCGACCGCCGCCTTGACCGGGCTGATCATGTCGCCGATCACATATTCCGGCGCATCATGCAGCAAGGCCGCCAACTGCCACCGCGCGGCACAGCCCGGATTGCAGCGGGAAAAGATTTCCTCGACCAGCAGCGAATGCTCGGCCACCGAATAGGGCCAGTCACCTCGCGTCTGCCCGTTCCAGCGCGCGACAAAGGCCAGCCCATGCGCAATGTCTTCCACCTCGATATCCATGGGCGTCGGGTCCAGCAGATCCAGCCTGCGGCCAGAAAGCATCCGTTGCCAGGCGCGTGGTTGTTTCATCGGATGGCCCTGCTTGGTTGTCGAAATGGCAGGCTAATGCTATCTGCCCTTCAAACACAGGATCAAGGAGCGCCGCGATGGCCGCCGATTACATCGTCAAAGATATTGCCCTGGCCGAGTTTGGTCGCAAGGAGCTGACCATCGCCGAAACAGAAATGCCGGGCCTGATGGCTTGCCGCGAAGAGTTTGGCACCAGCAAGCCATTGACGGGCGCGCGCATCGTTGGCTCTTTGCACATGACCATCCAGACCGCGGCGCTGATCGAAACGCTGGTCGCGTTGGGTGCCGATGTGCGCTGGGCCTCGTGCAACATCTTTTCGACCCAGGATCACGCCGCTGCCGCCATTGCTGCCGCAGGAATCCCGGTTTTTGCGGTCAAGGGCCAGACCCTGACCGAGCATTGGGATTATCTTGACCGCTCGTTCATGTTCCCCGAAGGCGCGAACATGATCCTCGACGACGGCGGCGACGCCACGCTGTACGTTCTTCTGGGCGCGCGGATGGAGGCGGGCGAGGATGTGCTGGCGGTGCCGCAATCCGAAGAGGAAGAGGTCATCAAGCTGCAGATCCAGAAGCGGATCAAGGCCAGCCCCGGCTGGTTTGCCAAGACAAAAGCCGCGATCAAGGGGGTTTCCGAAGAAACCACCACGGGCGTGCATCGCCTGTATGATCTGCACAAGAAGGGGCAGTTGCCCTTTCCGGCAATCAACGTGAACGACTCTGTAACCAAGTCGAAGTTCGACAACAAATACGGCTGCAAGGAATCGCTGGTCGATGGCATCCGCCGCGCCACCGACACCATGATGGCCGGCAAGGTTGCCGTGGTCTGCGGCTATGGCGATGTGGGCAAGGGTTCGGCGGCTTCGCTGCGTGGCGCAGGTGCCCGCGTCAAGGTGACCGAGGTTGATCCGATCTGCGCGCTACAAGCCGCGATGGATGGCTATGAGGTCACGCTGCTGGAAGATGAGGTGGCCTCCGCCGATATCTTCATCACCACCACCGGCAACCGTGACGTGATCCGCATCGAGCATATCCGCGCGATGAAGGATATGGCCATCGTCGGGAACATCGGCCATTTCGACAATGAAATTCAGGTCGCAGCCTTGCGTAACCACAAATGGACGAACATCAAGGAGCAGGTGGACATGATCGAGATGCCCTCGGGCAGTCGCATCATCCTGTTGTCCGAAGGGCGCCTGCTCAACCTTGGCAACGCAACGGGCCACCCGTCCTTCGTGATGTCGGCCAGCTTTACAAATCAGGTTCTGGCCCAGATCGAGCTGTGGACCAAGGGGCAGGATTACGCGCCGGGTGTCTATATTCTTCCCAAAGCGCTGGACGAAAAGGTTGCGCGCCTGCATCTGAAGAAGATTGGCGTCAAGCTGACCGAGCTGCGCGCCGATCAGGCCGAATACATCGGCGTTCAGGTCGATGGCCCGTTCAAAAGCGAGCACTACCGTTATTGATGGACGCAAGTCCGCCCAAGGGGGAAGAACCTGCGACTATTCCCTTTGCCAAGAAAAAACCTTGGCCTAATCTGCACCGGAACGTGCGTGGCGTGGTGCCACGCGCGCGGTACCAGTGGGGAATGCGATGGGCAAGAGAGACGAGCTGATTGCCAAGTATGCAGACGATCTGAAGACGAAATGCAAAGTTCAACCCGATATGGCGCTTTTGACCAAGGTGACCATCGGGTGCGGACCGGCAATCTATGACAATGATGCACAGACGGTTGCGGCCAGCGATCCGGCAGAGCTGGAGCGGATCAAGGCCAACTTCCTGATCAAGAAGCTGGGCCTGTCGGATACGCCGGCGCTCAAGGCCGGTATCGAAGCCGTAGTCGAAACCTACGGGCGGTCAGAGCGGAACAAGTTTCGCGCTGTCTTCTATTATTTGCTGGTCAAACATTTCGGCAAAGAAGCGGTTTACGCCTGAGGGCGCCAAATCATTATGCCTGCCCTGTCCGGGCGGGCATCTTCCCAAAGCAATGAATTGACTCTTGTTTTAGGAACTCGGCATTTGCCGCAGCCCAAGATAGATTCTATGGTAGTCTTCTGGGCAGGACGTCCGGAACCTTTTCATAACACGCGTGCGGTGGGAGTGCGTGGGGTGGGTGAAGGGTTCCGTAGGGGTGCGGGGCCCTTCACTTTTTTGCCGATCGGAAATCCGATCAGGCGGATAGGCCGCCCAAGCCACAGACAATCCGCCACTCATCCGCCGATACCGGTTGCACCGACAGCCGAGAGTTGTTCACCAACACCATCTTCTCCAGCCCCGGCTGAACCTTGCAGGTTTCCAGAGAGACGGGGCTGATCAGGGGGCGGACGGCCTTGATCCACACACAATCCCAGCGTGGGTCGTCAGTCGTCGAATCCGGGCTGCTTTCACGGCAAACCTCGACGATACCCACCACTTCCTTGCCGATGTTGGAGTGGTAGAAGAAGCCAAGATCGCCGATTTTCATCGCTCGCATGTTGTTGCGCGCCTGATAATTGCGCACGCCGTGCCATTCTTCGCCCACAGATCCCTTCGCGACCTGCTGATCCCAGCTCCAGGTGTCGGGTTCGGATTTGAACAGCCAGAAGGTCATCCCACCACCTTTTTCCATTCGCTAAGGGTTACGCTGTCGAACAGACCCGCCTTGGCATAGGGGTCGGAATCGGCCCAGGCCTGTGCCTGATCCAGCGTCTCGACGTTCAGCACCAAAAGGCTGCCGGTCATCTGACCCTCTGAATTCAGAAATGGTCCGGCCATTTCCACCACGCCAGATGTGTTGATATGGTCCAGATGCGCCGCACGATTGGCAAGGCGGGTTTCCAGGTGGCCGGGCTTGTCCCGGCAGATCAATGCGACGCGCATGGGCTATTCCTGTTTCAGAGGGCGGGACATCAGGGCCTGAATGGCCACTGGCAAAGTAATCCGGTTCTCGACAAGGGCGGCAATCATGGTTGTGATCGGCATGTCGATTTTCAGGCCTTTGGCAACAGCGGCCACGGCCCGCGCAGTTGCCAGCCCCTCGACCGTAACCAAGGGGTCAAAGCCCTGATCCGACCCCAGCGCCTGACCAAAGCGAAAATTGCGCGATTGGGCAGAGGTACAGGTCAGCACAAGGTCGCCAAGGCCGGACAGGCCCGCCAGCGTTTCGGCGCGCGCACCCAACGCAAGGGCCAGCCGCAGCATTTCGGCATATCCGCGCGTCATCAGCGCGGCACGGGCAGAATCGCCCAAACCGGCGCCGATCACGATACCCGCCGCAATGGCGATTACATTCTTCATCGCCCCGCCCAGTTCGGCCCCGATGGTATCATCGCTGCGGTAAAGTCGCAGGGTAGGGGTCGAAAGCAGGGTTTGTAGCGCCTCGTCCCCTCCAGCAAGAGTCAGGGCCGTTGGCAGGCCATGTGCGATATCGGCGGCAAAACTTGGCCCCGTCAGGATTGCGGCACCGCAGCTTGGTCGTGCCTGCCGGATCAGATCAACTGGCCCCGTCAGGGTTTTCAGATCAACGCCCTTGCAGCAGGCCACCAGCCAAGGGCTGTCCAGCCCACGGCCCTGCGCCGCCAGAAATGTGCCCAAAGCCTGCATGGGCAAGGACAGAAGAATGGCGCTTGCTCCATTCAGATCGTCACTATTTGGCGTAACTGTCACTGTTTCGGGCAGGGAAATGCCCGGCAGACGCAATTCATTCTGCCTTGTCCGTGCCATCTCGGCGATATGGTCGGCATTGCGCGCCCACAGCCGCACCTCGTGCCCCTTTTTCGCCAGCGTAACCGCAAGTGCCGTGCCAAACGCGCCGGCCCCAACCACCCCGATCATGCCTTGGCTCCCTTCTTGCCTGACCCGATCATGGCCGGAGCATTCTGATCCAAAGGCCAGCGCGGTCGGGCTTGCAAGTCGAATCCGTCGCGTTGCCCGGTCTGAAACAGCTCGATTCCAGCCCAAGCGATCATTGCCGCATTGTCGGTGCAAAGCCGCAGCGGCGGGGCAACAAACCCCATGCCAAACTGCATCGAAACCGTCTCTAGCCTGCTGCGCAGAGCCTGATTTGCGGCAACGCCGCCCGCAACGGCCAGCATGGGATGCTGGGGCGACAGATCCAGATACATCCGCACGGCACGCCGGGTCTTTTCTGCCAGAACCTCTGCCACAGCCAGTTGGAAACCGGCGCACAGGTCGCGGCGATCCTGCAGGGCGATTCCGCCCTTTTCGGCAATCACACCATCGCGTGTCCGTAAAAGAGCGGTCTTCAGGCCCGAAAATGACATATCGCAGCCCGGCCGGTCCAGCAGCGGCCGGGGAAACGGAAACCGGCGGGGGTCACCCAACGCGGCCTCTGCCTCGACCGCGGGGCCACCCGGTTGGGGTAGGCCCAGCAATTTTGCTGTCTTGTCAAAGGCTTCTCCGGGCGCATCGTCGATCGTGCCGCCCAAACGCTGAAAATCGGTTGCGCTTTTTACGATCAGAAATTGGCAATGGCCGCCGGATACCAGCAAAAGCAGATAGGGAAAGGCCAGCCCATCAGTCAGGCGCGGTGTCAGCCCATGACCGGCAAGGTGGTTGACGCCCACCATCGGCAGGCCCGTTGCTGCCGCAAGCCCCTTGGCCAGCATGACGCCAGACAGAACGCCGCCAATCAGACCAGGTCCGGCGGTTACCGCAATGCCATCCAGATGCGACAGATCCAGCCCCGCCAACGAAAGCGCCTGTTCGACACAGCCATCCAGCCGCTCTGCATGCGCGCGCGCCGCGATCTCTGGCACGACCCCGCCAAAGGCGGCGTGCAGGGCTGTCTGCCCTTCGACCACTGAAGACAGCACCTCTGGTCGGGTGCCGCGCAGGCGCACGACTGCGGCAGCCGTGTCATCACAGCTTGATTCGATTCCAAGAAAGGTCAGGGTGCCGGACATGGCTTTCCGTTGCGGCCAGAGTTGCTAGCGAGGTAACACCCAAGACATGCCCAGACAATCCCGCGCCCCGATCATCCTGCTGACCCGCCCGCTGGCGCAAAGCCAGCGCTTTGCCCGGGCGTTGGCAGAGGTAACCCGGCTGCCGGTTGTCATTTCTCCGTTGTTGGAAACCATCTTCCTGCCGGCAAAGCCGCCGGCGGGCGATTTTTCCGCAATCGTATTGACGTCCGAATCCGGGGCGCTTGCGGCGGGGCGGATGCGGGATCATCTGCCGCACAGGGCGTGGTGCGTCGGCGACCGTACTGCCCAAGTGGCGCGGACGCAGGGCTTTGCCGCAACATCTGCCCGCGGGGATGCGGCTGCGTTGATGGCGCTGATCCAGCGCGAAGGTGAGGTGGGTCCTCTGCTGCATCTACGCGGTGTCGAAACGCGCGGCGATATTGCCGAAACATTGACCAGGGGCGGAATAGAGACACAAAATCTGATCGTCTACGATCAGGCTGAGGTGTCGCCATCGCCAGAGGCGCTGACATTGATTCGTGGTCGCCAGCCGCTGATCGTGCCGTTGTTTTCGCCCCGCTCTGCCCGGATCTTTGCGCAAGTCGCTGGGCCAAGGCCTGGGCTTTGGCTTGCCGGGATGAGCGCGGCGGTCGGCCAGGTGTTGACCCGGCTTGACCCCCTTGGGCTGGAAATCGCCGACACGCCCGACGGCGACGGCATGTTGCTGGCGGTACAAAGGCTTATCGCCGCAGCCTGCAGTTCTTGATGCCGGGCACTGGCACGCATTACGTTACACTCAGGCAGCAGAAAGAGTCGGCGATGTCCCAGACCGAAGACCCCACCCCCGCCCTGACGGATTCGCCCGCCCTGACGGATTCGGTTGTGCCAGAAGCCGATATCATAAAGACGCCCTCGCCGGTTGACCCGACACCCCGCCCGCAATCGCGCCGGGGCGGTTTGCTGGGTGGTTTGATCGGCGGTGTGGTTGCCGCCGGTTTGGGCTTTGGCGCTGCACAGGTTTACCCCAAGGGCTGGCCACTTGCCGCCACGAGCGACCTGCAAGCAATGCTGACCCAGCAGGCCGCCGAGATTGAGGCGTTGAAGGCACAGTTGGGCAAGCTCTCACAGCCGGGTGCCGCCGATACCCAGTTGGCCGACCGGATTGCGGCACTGGAAGCCAAGGCTTCGCCCGAAGTGGACCTTTCGCCGATCGACGGCAGGATCGCTGCACTGGAGTCGCGCCTGTCCGCGATTGAATCCTTGCCATCCGATGGCTCCAACGCCTCTCCCGCTGCGCTTGCCGCGTTGCGCGCCGATGTCGAGGCGTTGAAAACCGGGGGCGCTGCGGGTCTGGAGGGGCTGACTCAAAAGACCGAAGATCGCCTGAAGGCCGCCGAAGACCGCGCCGCTGCGCTGCAATCGGAGACCGAAGCCATGGTGGCCAGCGCCCGTGCCCGCACCGCGCTGGGGCAGGTCATGGCCTCGATGGACAGCGGGGTGCCCTATGCCAGCCTGCTTACCGATCTGGGCGCTGTGCCAGAGGCTTTGTCCGCCCCTGCCACCAGCGGCGTTCCCACCATCGCGCAATTGCGCGACGGGTTCCCCAATGCCGCACGCGCTGCGCTTGAGGCGTCGTTGCAGGCCGACATGGGGGCCACCTGGTCCGACCGGATCGGCAGTTTCCTGCGAACACAAACCGGCGCGCGGTCTTTGCAGCCGCGCGAGGGCAATGATCCCGATGCTGTCCTGTCGCGCGCCGAAGCCAGCCTGACCCAAGGAGATCTGGCCGCCGCGCTGGCGCAATTGGACGCCCTGCCAGAGCCGGGCAAGGCCGCGATGGCCGACTGGCGCACCAAAGCAGAGCAACGGCTTGCCGCAATTGCGGCCCTGTCGTCGTTGACGGCAACGATCGACGGATAGGGGGCTCAGATGGTCTGGTCTTTGTTGAAAATCCTGTTCTTCGTGGCTTTGGTTGCGGTGCTGACGCTGGCGGCGGGGGCTCTGCTTGATCTGCAAGAAGGACTGCGCGTTCAGATTGCCGGGTGGGAGTTCACCCTGACGCCGCTGGCAGCTGTGATCACGGCATTGGTATTGATGGCGTTGATCTGGGTTTTGATGAAGGTCGTTGGCCTGCTGGTGGCGACCTTGCGCTTTCTAAACGGCGATGAAACCGCAATTTCTCGCTACTTTGACCGTAACCGTGAGCGCCGCGGCTACAAGGCGATGTCAGAGGCGATGCTGGCTGTCGCGGCCGGAGAGGGGCGGCTGGCCCTGATGCGGGCGCAGCGTGCCGAGCGCTATCTGCAAAAGCCCGAGCTGACCAACCTTCTGGTGGCTCAGGCGGCGGAACTTGCCGGCGATGGTCGCAGGGCAGAGTCCGCCTACAAGGCGCTGCTGGCACATGATGAGACGCGGTTCATCGCCATTCATGGCCTGCTGAAACAGAAAATTGCCGATGGTGATACCGAAACCGCCCTGGCGCTGGCTGAAAAGGCCTTTGCGTTGAAGCCGCGGCATGCGCCAACGCAGGATATTCTGCTGAAGTTGCAATCTGACAGCGCCGACTGGAAGGGTGCCCGCGCCACGCTTGGCGCCAAGATGAAAGCCGGAGCCCTGCCCAAAGAGTTGTTCCGCCGACGCGATGCTGTTCTTGCCTTGCAAGAGGCGCGGGGACTTCTGGATGACCAGTCCAGCATCGAGTTGCGTGAAGCTGCGATCGAGGCAAATCGCAAATCACCTGACCTTATTCCGGCTGCCGCCATGGCCGCCCGCAGCCTGACCTTGAAGGGTGACAAGAAGGGCGCGACCCGGGTGCTGCGCAAATCCTGGGAATCGCAGCCCCATCCCGACCTGGCCGCTGCCTTTGCCGAGATCGAGCCAGAGGAAACAGCGGGTGCCCGCGTAAAGCGCTTTGCCTCGTTGATTGCCGCCAATCCCAACCACGATGAATCCCGTCTGCTTTTGGCCGAACTGAATGTGGCGGCCGAAGATTTCCCGGCGGCCCGCCGCGCCATGGCTGACACGGTGACACGCCACCCGACACAGCGCGCGCTTGCGATCATGGCCGCAATAGAACGGGGCGAGGGTGCCGACGATTCCGTTGTGCGGGGGTGGTTGGCCAAGGCTTTGACAGCACCGCGCGGCCCGCAATGGTGCTGCGACAAATGTCAGTCCATTCACTCTGAATGGCACCCGATCTGCGAGAATTGCGGCGGATTTGATACCCTGAGCTGGCGCGAGCCGGTCGAGACCACCGGCCCCAGCGCAACGGGGGCCGAACTGCTGCCCCTGATGGTGAAAGCCCCGCCGCCAGCCCCTTCTGCGCCGGTCACGGAGGATGTCATCGATCTTGCGGCCATCGCACGCAGTGCAAATTAGTCCAGCTACCGGCTTGCAAGCGAAGCCTCGCGCTGCTAATTCGGCGCGGCGGTTCAGCCAATGCCCGGCAAGTTACCGCATGAAGAAAAGAGTGCCGCTGTAGCTCAGCTGGTAGAGCACGTCATTCGTAATGATGGGGTCGGGGGTTCGAGTCCCTTCAGCGGCACCACTGATCTCAACGGATTGGTGGCTTTTCTTTCGGGATAACCTTTGCACCTGTGAAATCTTAACCGGACCATTGTGCCGTGGGCCAGCCCCTGCCTGCCGTTCGGTCATGGTCAGGCATTTCACCGTGAATTTGCGCAAGGCCTTACGCCCTGCGATGCGCCGCGCCGCGCAGGCCATTGATGCAGGATTAGGTCACAGGGCCTTGCCGGGGGGGGGCACGATGTCATCGTCAGGTGCCATCATGCAAAGGCCCGGCCTCCACCACGGCGTGGGCGACATCATTGAACAGGATGTCGCCCGGAAGTTCCGAGAAGGGGGAAGACCCGAGAGATGCGCGCTCAGGCTTCGGGCA
>CALRKX020000035.1:0-11145 GCA_943368305.1 Erythrobacter sanguineus | reverse complement strand
GGCAGCCGCCGCAGGTTTTTGCGTGACTGCACGGCGCTTTGACCCGAAGGGGCGAGGGGGTGACGATCTTGGCATCGTGCAGGCGGTCACCTTGCACCTCGCCATCAACCACCTCACCGGGCAACAGGCCGCTGGCGTAAACTGTGCCCGCTTCGGTTTGCGCGATGCCGTCGCCGTGGTGGCCAAGCCGGTCGATGGTGATTCTCACGCCAGTTCCTTTTCGTCGGTGCCGATGAAGCCGCCGGATTGGCGGTTCCAGTAGCGGGCGTAAAGCCCGTTTTTCGCCAGAAGGGCGCTGTGGCTGCCTTCTTCGACGATGCGGCCCTGGTCAAGCACGATGATGCGGTCCATCTCGGCGATGGTGGACAGGCGATGCGCGATGGCGACTACGGTCTTGCCTTGCATGACACGGGCCAGCGCCTCTTGGATCGAGGCTTCCACCTCTGAATCCAGCGCGCTGGTGGCTTCATCCAGCACCAGGATCGGTGCGTCTTTCAAAAAGGCGCGGGCAAGGGCGATGCGCTGGCGCTGGCCGCCTGACAGTTTCACCCCGCGTTCGCCAAGATAGGCGTCATACCCGGCGCGGCCCTGATGATCCCGTAGGGACAGGATGAAGTCATGCGCCTCGGCCGCGCGGGCGGCAGCGAACATCTGCTCTTCGGTGGCATCTGGGTTGCCGTAAAGGATGTTCTCGCGCGCGGTGCGGTTGAACATCGCGGTTTCCTGCGTGACCATGCCGATCTGGCGGCGCAAACTTTCTTGCGTGACACGGCGCACATCGTGGCCATCAATCAGAATACGGCCCTGTTCGGCATCATAGAGCCGCAAAAGCAGCGAAACGAGGGTGGACTTTCCGGCGCCAGAGGCGCCCACGACGCCGATCTTTTCGCCGGGTCGGATGCTAAGGTTGATGTCGGCCACCCCGCCGCGCCCGGCCTCGCTGCGCCGGCCATAGGCAAAGGTTACACCGTCAAACTGCACCGCACCCCTTGACCGGGGCAGGTCGATCGCATCGGGGGCATCGGTCAGGGTATAGGGCGGGGTCAGGGTGGAAATGCCGTCCTCAACCTCGCCAATATTGCCAAAGATGCTCATCAGGCTGAAAGAAACCCAGCCGGTCATTTGTGCCAACCGGAACGAAATCGCCCCGGCGGCGGCAATGTCGCCGGCGCTGGCGGCCCCTTTGACCCACAGCGCCGCCGTGCCGCCGACCAGCAGAACCGGCAGAACCCCCGCCAGCGCCATCAGCGCAAGGCGGAACCAACTGCTGATGATGCCATATTCGGTGGCTTTGGTGCGGAAACTGCCCATCGCCTCCAGCGCGGCGCGGTCTTCGTGTTCGGCATGGGCGAACAGCTTGACGGTTTTCATGTTGGTGACCGTATCGACGATCTGCCCCGTCACATTGGCGCGCGCCGCCGCCCGGCCCGCCGATGCGCCCCGGATCCGTTTCAGGAACCCGCGGATGAACAGCGCATATGCCGTGACCCACAGCACCAGCAGGCCGGAAACCCAGCCGTTGATGGCCAGCAGCAGTGCCACCGACCCTACAACCGAGGCCAGCGCAAAGGCCACGGTTTCGATGGTGCCCGACACAATGTCGGTCGCGGCCCGCGCGGTCTGCATCTGCTTTTGCGCGATGCGGCCGGCAAAATCGTTGTCAAAGAAGGTGACCGCTTGCCCCATGGTCCAGCGATGCACCCGGCTTAGGATAAGCGGGAACAGGTTCGGTTCTATCCGTACCGAGGCGGCGGCTGTGTTCAGGCCAAAGATCAGCGGCCGCAGGACCAGATAGAAGCCAAGGAAGATTGCCACCAGATGCCAGTGGTCGTTCAGTGCGGTGGCCGGGTTGGCGGTTGTGGCGGCATCGACGACATGGCCCAGGATGGTGGCCGATACCGCCTCCAGGCTGCCCGCCGCGGCCGACCAGAAGGTGGCCCACAATATGCCGGGCCATGCCCCCTTGACCGCCCAGCCCAGAAAGCGGCCCAGACTGCGCGGCGGGGGCGATTCCGCCTCGGCGAAGGGGGGGATGGCGGGGCCGAAGATCAGGCTGTTCATGCGTCGTCCATTCCGATGAAACCGCCCGACTGGCGGGCCCAGAACCGGGCATATAGCCCGTTCTGGGCCAATAGATCGGCATGGCTGCCGATTTCGGCAAGGCGCCCATCCTCCAGCACCACGATCCGGTCCATCTGGGCTATGGTCGAAAGGCGGTGGGCGATGGCGATGACGGTCTTGCCTTGCATGACGCCGAACAGAGCCTGGTGAATCGTCGCCTCGGCCTCGGAATCCAAGGCACTGGTCGCCTCGTCCAGAATCAGGATCGGCGCGTCTTTCAGGATCACGCGGGCAAGGGCCACGCGCTGGCGCTGGCCGCCCGACAGTTTCACGCCACGTTCGCCAACATGGGCATCATAGCCCCGGCGACCAGCGGGATCTTCCAAGCCCAGAATGAAGTCATGCGCATCGGCGCGGCGGGCGGCGTCGATCATCTGCGTTTCGTTCGCGTCGGGACGGCCATAAAGGATGTTTTCACGCACCGAGCGGTGCAGCAGGCTGGAATCCTGCGCCACCATGCCGATTTGCGCCCGCAACGACCCCTGGCTGACCGTGGCGATGTCTTGCCCGTCAATCAGGATGCGGCCCGATTCCGTATCGTAGAACCGCAGGATCAGCTTGACCAAGGTGGATTTTCCCGCGCCAGACCGCCCCACCAGCCCGATCTTTTCGCCGGGCCGAATGGTCAGGCTGATCTGTTGCAGCCCGCCAAAACCGCGCCCGTAATGGTGGCTGACGCCGTCCAGCACGATCTGGCCCTTGGTATAGGCAAGAGGCTTGGCGGCGGGCGCATCGACCAGCTGGATCGGTTGGGTGATCGTCTCCATCCCCTCCTGTACGGTGCCAAGGTTCTGCACGAGGTTGGTGGTGGCCCACATGATCCAGTAGGTCATGTTGTTCAGCCGCAGCACCAGAGTTGCCGCTGCTGCCACAATGCCCACGCTGGCCGAACCCTGATACCACAGCAGCATGGCCCAGCCGATGACGCTGACAATCAGCACCCCGTTCAGCGCGGTCAGCACCAGATCCATGACTGTGACGATACGCATTTCCTTTTGCAGCGTCAGGCGCGCCGTCTCGATCGCTTCGCGGCCATAGGCCAGTTCACGGTCGTCATGGGAGAACAGTTTGACCGAATGGATGTTGGCATAGGCATCGACCACCCGCCCCGTCACGGCAGAGCGCGCATCGGAAGAGGCGGTGGCGGCAGGCCCGGCGCGGCGGATGGTCCATCGCATCAGCGCGATATAGCCCGCGAACCACAGGACCAAAGGCACCAACAGGCGCGGATCGGCGCCGAACAGCATGATCGCCGCCCCAACAAGGGTGGTCGAGGCGAAGGCGACTGCGTCAAAGGTTTGAAACACCGCCTCACCCGCCGCCGGAGGGGCCTGCATGATGCGGTTGGCAATGCGGCCGGCGAAATCGCTTTCGAACCAGCCGACGGGTTGGCGCAGCACATGGCTATGCGCCCGCCAGCGCATCATGGTGCCGAAATTGGTCAGGATGGTGTTGTGCAGCAGGGCCACGCCGGTGCCACCAATCAGAGGGCGGATCACCAGAATGACGAAAGCCACGGTCAGGATTTCGCGGCCATGATCGGCCCAGACCTGCGTGGGCGCGCCTTGGGCCAGAAAATCGACCATGCGCCCGACATACCAGATCAGCGCGATGTCCAGCGCGCCGTTGGCAATGGCGACAAGGGCCGTTACGGCAAAGACCTTGCGGAAGGGGCGGATATAGTCGCGCAAGAACGGCCACAGCTTGCGGGGCGGGGAGTCGGTCTGGGGCCAGGGCTGATAGGGATCAACAAGATTTTCGAAGAAGCGGAACATCAAGGGCTCCTGTCAGAGCAAAACGCAAATATGGAGAGGGCGGATGGGACCGCCATACGGGATCGGTCCGCTCAGGGCTGAGGTCGGAAAGTCCCGTGATCCATGCTGCGCTCCTTCTTGTGCAGGAAAATGGCTAGTCGAAACTGTATGATTTGTCACCCCCCGTCTGGCAGCATGGCCAACAGTGTGGCCCGTTCGGGGCGCAGATCGGCGCGCAGCCAGTGCGCCTTTAGCGCCTTGAGCCTTTGGCCAAGCGCAGGGCCGGACAGGGGTGCCAGATCGGCGGCGCGGATGGGAAAGGCGGTTTGCGTGCCGCGCAGGATGTCTGCCTGCCAGCCGGGCGGGAGGGGAGATTCCAGCACGGCAGCACGGGCAAGAACGCTGTCGATGGCCACGTTCGGGCCATGCAGATGGCCAAGGGCGGCAGGGCTGTTGGTGGAGCCGATTTCGTCACGAATGTGCTGAACAGTGCCTGTTTCGGTGCGCGAAAGGCGCAGATGATCGTGGTTGCCGCCCAGCACCGCCAGGCGCCGTTGCCAGCGTGGGGGCAGGCCCTGTTCCAGATGGATCAGCGGGGTCAGCGCGCGCGCTTCGGCCCCCGGCAGGACATGCAGCAGGATGCCGGTCTGTGCCATGGCTGCGACGCTGGGCGCGGGATCGGACGCGGACAGCAGCTTTTTCACTTCGGCCCCGATACGTTCGGCGGACAGATTGTCCAGCCCGTCGGCCCGTTCGGCGCAGGCGGCAAGGCCATTGGCGTCGATGCTTTGCATGGGGTCGCCGTAATGGGCGTGAAAGCGGAAAAAGCGCAGGATGCGCAAGTAGTCTTCTGTGATGCGCTGGGCGGGGTCACCGACAAAGCGGACGCGGCGGGCCAGCAGATCGGGCAGGCCGCCAAGCGGGTCGATCACCGTGCCATCCGCCGTGGCGTAAAGCGCGTTCATGGTGAAATCACGCCGTGCGGCATCTTCGGCCACATCATCGGAAAAGGCCACCACGGCACGGCGGCCATCGGTTTCGACATCGCGGCGGAAGGTGGTCACCTCATGCGGGGTGCCGCCCGCGATCACGGTGACGGTGCCATGGTCAATGCCGGTCGGAACAACCTTGAAACCGGCACTAATGGCGAGGTTAGAGACTATTTCTGGCAAGGCATCGGTGGCCAGATCGGTATCGCCCACCGGCACACCCAACAGGGCGTTGCGCACGCAGCCGCCAACGAACAGTGCGCGAAACCCGGCATCGGACAGGGCGGCGCACAGCGCCTGCGTTGCGGCATTATCAAGCCAGTCGCCCGAAACCTTCATGGCTGCACCCGGTCCGCCAGCCCCCGCAGGATGCGGGCGGTTGCCCCCCAGATGTAATAGGGGCCGAAGGGCACGGTGTAATAGCGCCGCCATTCACCGCGCCAGCGCCGCCGTTCGATCACGAAGCGATCAGGGTTTAGGATGTGGGTCAGCGGAACGGTGAACACCTCTTCCACCTCGCCCGCCTCTGGCACGGGGGTGAAGGCGCCGCGAACCAGCCCCAATATGGGGGTGATGGCAAAGCCGGTCACGGTTTCATGCGCGGGCAGGCGGCCCCAGATTTCAACGGCATCGGGGGGCAGGCCAATTTCTTCCTGCGCTTCGCGCAAGGCAGCGGCTTCGGGGCTGCCATCGCTGTCTTCGACCTTGCCACCGGGAAAGGCGATCTGGCCGGGGTGGTGTTTAAGGTGTGAGGCGCGCTTGGTCAGGATCAGCCGGTCGCCCGCAATGGCCACCAGAACCGCCGCCGGACGCAAGCTGCGGCCCGGCGGCAGAGGGATATCTGGGTTCAGGTCAAAATCGGAAGAGGCACCTCCGGGGCGCAAGACGGCGTCGCGAAGGCGGTCGGCCAGGGTCATTGCTGGGCTTCGAACCCCAGGGTCTTGGGGTCCATTTCATAATGGGCGCCGCAGAACTGGCAGTCGGCGGTGACGACGCCTTCGGGCGTGGTCATCTTGCTGATGTCTTTCTGCGAATAGATCGACATGGCCTGCCGCACCTTTTCCTCGGAACACGAACAGCCAAAGCGCACCGTCTGGGCATCAAACACGCGCGGCTGTTCTTCGTGGAACAGACGCACCAGCAGGTCGGTTGGCGTGACGGTCGGGCCGATCAGCTCGATCTCTTCGACGGTTTCCAGCAGGATGTTGGCGCGGGTCCAGTTTTCCGCCTCTTCGCCAGCCAGAATGTCGGTGTGGTTCAGAAGCCCGCCCTCACCCGAGCCGCCTTCGGCTGCAACGCTGCCACCTGCGGGGGGCATGTGCTGCAACATGACGCCACCGCCACGCCAATGGCTGTTGCTGCCCGGCATCTGGCTTTTGCCGAAGGTCAGGGCAAAGCGGGTCGGCAACTGCTCGGACTGGGCGAAATAGGTCTGCGCGCAATCTGCCAGCGACTTGCCGGCGATGGGGGTAAAGCCCTGATAGGGCACCATGTCCGTGCCTTGGTCGATCATCACAGCCATATAGCCTTCGCCGATCTGGCTGAACGGGTCGGCGGTCAGGTCAATACGGTCGGCGTCATAGCTGGCATAGGCGCGGATGCGGGCGGGCTCGCCATCTTCGGACGGGCCGTAGTAATCGGTCGCGATCAGGCGGGCGGGGCCTTTGCCGCGAATTTGCAGCGACAGCTTCCAGCGCAGTTTGACCGACTGGCCGATCAGGGCCGTCAGCAGCGCAGCCTCGGCCACCAGGGCCTCGATCACGGGGGGATAGTTGTGTTGCTTTAGAACCTGCTCCAGCACGCCATCCAGCCGCGCCACGCGGCCGCGAATGTCGGAGCGGTCAAGCTGAAAGGGCAGGACGGTATCGTCCCAGGCGATCTGTTCGGCGTTCATGGGGGCTTTCCTGAGGCTGCCTGTCTTGGCATACCGCGCCTATATAGGCAGGGCAACCGAAGGTCCAAGGGGCGATGACAATCCGGCGATATGGCGAAGCGGTGAAACCGGGGCAGCGCTATAAACGGCGACCGGGGGTTTATGCCATCCTGAAAGACGGCGACAGCATCCTGGCCACCCATCAGGCCAGCCCGGCGCCCGAATACCAGTTGCCCGGCGGTGGTATCGACCCCGGCGAACATCCGATTGCCGCCCTGCACCGCGAGGTGATGGAGGAAACCGGCTGGCACATCACCGGCTTGCGCCGGGTGGGGGCGTTCCGGCGGTTCTGCTATATGCCGGAATATGAGATGTGGGCGGAAAAGCTGTGTACGGTGTATCTGGCGCGGCCTGTGTTGCGCATTGGTCCGCCGACCGAGCCGGGACATACGGCGGTGTGGATGGAGGCACGGGCCGCCTTGCACGAATTGGGCAATGCCGGGGACCGGGCGATGCTGCGCCTTGTCCTGAACGGTCAGCTACCGCGATAATCAAAGATCAAAGCCGAAACGTCATCGGGAAAATCCGAGGTTTCGGCATGGTCTGACAGCGCCCAGATCATCGCCTCGAGCAGTTGGGGCGAGGCGAGGGCGGCATGGGCGGCAAGAATCTTGGCCAGCCCTTCGGTTCCCAGTTCCTCTTGCGCAGGGTCGGGGCATTCGGTGAAACCGTCCGATACCAGAATCAGCCTGTCACCGGGGGCAAGGCGGAAGGTGATGCGCTGATAGCTGGCGCCTTCGATCAGGCCGATGGGCAGCCCGCCATCGCCCACCATTTCAACCGTGCCATCCTTGCGCATCACCAGCGGATGGGGGTGGCCCGCCTGCACCATCATGCACTGACCGGTCGCCATATCAATCTCGGCATAGGCGAGGGTGAAATACTGCTCGACCTGCAAATCCTCGATCATCATGCGGTTCAGGCGATAGGCGACCATTTCGGGCGGCCAGGCATCGCGGAACCCGTCCTGCCCGCTGGTCAGGGCGATGTTCATATCGGGCGAGGCTCCGGACAACATGCCCGCCAGCCGCGCGGTCATCATGGCCGAGGCGATGCCATGCCCCGAGACATCGACCGAGTAAACGGCAATGCGACGCGGGCTGATGGCAAAGCTGCCCACCAGATCGCCGCCGACATGGCCCGAGGGCCGCAGGATCAGGCTGACCGAGCCGCCGGCAAATTCGCGGTGGCGGTCGCGCATCAGGGTCTGTTGCAGCTTGCGCGCCTCGATCAGATCGCGGTCGAGCGAATCATAGACCTTTTGCAGCTGATCCAGCGCGACGCCCAGCAGGCGGTTCTTGCCCACCAGTTCGCGCTGCATACCCAGAATGCGTTCCCCGGCCCGCAGGCGCGCGCGCAATTCATCGGCGCTGACCGGCTTGGTCAGGAAATCATCGGCCCCCGCCTCCAGCCCGTTGGCGATTTCGGCCTTGTCGGATTTGGAGGTGAGGAGAATGAAATACCCATACCCCTCTCCGGGCAAGGCCCTGAACGCGCGACAAAACTCAAGGCCGGTCATGCCCGGCATCATCCAGTCGGACAGGATCAGGTGAAAGGCCTGATTGCGGCACAGATCCAGCGCCTCTTCGGCAGAGGCGGCTTCGGCCACCTGATAGCCCCAACGCGACAATTGCACCGACAACATCCGCCGTTGCGCGCGACTGTCATCGACAACCAGTACAAGAGGCAGACCGACGCCATCGGTCTGCTCTGGCACGGATTGTGGAATGGCACGCAACATCAACCGGGTACTCCTTATGTCGCTCCGTTGTGCATTGCGGGCCTTAAGGGAAGGTGAACCCTAAAACTTGCTTGATCTGTGGGTGACAGGCTTACCGGCCGTTAACCGCAGTCGGCCAAGCTGACGCAGGGGACGGATACCCGGGGGTTGTGATGATTGATTGGGACAGGGTGCAGGCGCTGCGCGACGAGGTGGGGGCGGATGACTTTGCCGAGGTTGTCGATCTGTTCCTGGAGGAAGTCGACGAGGCGCTGGGTGGCCTGACTGCGAAACTTGCGCCTGCGGCGCTGTCGGCTGTGCTGCATTTCCTGAAGGGCAGCGCGCTGAACCTTGGTTTTGCCGAGTTTGCCCGTCTGTGTCAGGACGGCGAAAGAACCCCTGAAAAGGTCGATCTGCCAGCCATTCAGGCCACCTATACCGTGTCGAAAGCGGCCTTTGCCAAGGGGCTGGCGCGGCTGCCCTTGTCGCGCGCCGGCTGACCACCCTTGCGCGCGCCGCGCGCCGCGTTATGTTCACCGTCACCTCGGGGTGCCCTGTGAAGGGCTGAGATGCGCAAGCGAACCCGTTGAACCTGAACCGGATCATACCGGCGGAGGGAAGGTGCATGGAATCCTCCATCCCGACCATTCCGTCGCAACTGGAGGATATGATGAAACTTTTCCCTCTCGCTGCGGCCGTGACCTGTCTTGCCACGCTGGCCCAGGCAGAAACGCCCGTTCTTACCGTCATGACCTATGACAGTTTCGCCTCCGAATGGGGGCCGGGACCGGCCATCAAAAAGGGATTCGAGGCGACCTGCGGCTGCGAAGTGCGCTTTGTGACGGCGGGCGACGGTGCCGCGCTTTTGTCACGCGTGCAGATGGAAGGGGCGGCGAGCGACGGCGATGTGGTCGTCGGGCTGGATACCAACCTGACCGCCGCCGCCAGTGCCACCGGCCTGTTTGCGCCCCACGGCCTGCCTGCCGCAAAGTCGCTGCCGGTGGCGTTTGATGATCCGCTGTTCGCGCCGTTCGACTGGGGTTGGTTCGCCTTTGTCTATGACAGGACCAAGCTTGCCACCCCGCCCGCCAGTCTTCAGGCGCTTGCCGATTCGCAGGTCAAGGTGATCATCGAAGACCCGCGCTCTTCCACCCCCGGGCTGGGGTTGGTGATGTGGGTCAAAGAGGCCTATGGCGACAAGGCAGCCGATCTGTGGAAGGGGCTGGCCGATAATATCGTGACCGTCACCCCCGGCTGGTCCGAGGCCTATGGCATGTTCCTGGAGGGGGAGGCGGATATGGTGCTGTCTTACACCACCTCGCCCGCCTATCACCTGATCGCCGAAAAGGACGACACCAAGGCGGCCGCGCCCTTTGCCGAGGGGCATTATGTGCAGGTCGAGGTGGCGGGCAAACTGGCCGCGACGGATCAGCCTGGGCTGGCCGACCAATTCCTGGCCTATCTGGTCAGCGATGCGGGGCAGGCGGTGATACCGGAAACCAACTGGATGTATCCGGCGAATACCCCATCGGCTGGTCTGCCCAAGGGATTTGAGACGCTGATCACGCCGGAAAAGTCGCTGCTGCTGTCGTCGGATGAGGCGGGCAAGTTGCGCGATGTGGCGGTGGCCGAGTGGCAAGCCGCGCTTTCCCGCTGATCGCGGGGGCGCTTGCCCTGCTGATCGTCGCGCTGACCTTGGGCAGCGCGGCTGTCACGGCGCTGTCGGCCACAAGCTGGCAGATGACTGCCGCCGATTGGGCGGCGGTTCGGTTTACCGTGGTGCAGGCCAGCCTGTCGGCAGCGGCCTCGACCCTGCTGGCGGTGCCCTTGGCGCGGGCGATGGCGCGGCGGAGGTTTCCGGGGCGGGGGGTGTTCTTGCGCCTGCTGGCGGCCCCGTTCCTGTTGCCGACCATCGTTGCCGTGCTGGCGCTGCTGGCGATCTTTGGCCGCGCCGGGCCAGTGAATGGAATGTTGCAGGTGCTGGGCCTGCCGGCGTTTTCGATCTTTGGCCTGCATGGCGTGGTGTTGGCGCATGTTTTTTTGAACCTGCCACTGGCCTGCCGGATGCTGGTGCATGGCTGGCAGGCGATTCCGGCAGAGCGATTCCGGCTGGCCGTGTCGCTGGGCATGGGACCGGGCGCGCAGTTCCGGCATCTGGAGTGGCCGATGATCCGGGCGGTGGCGCCGGGGGCGGCGGTGCTGGTGTTTCTGCTGTGTCTGACCTCTTTTGCCGTCGCGCTGACGCTGGGCGGCGGGCCTGCGGCCAGCACGGTGGAGCTGGCGATTTATCAGGCCCTGCGGTTCGATTTTGATCCGGGCCGCGCCGGGCTGTTGGCGGCGGTGCAGTTCACGCTCTGCGCCGCGGTGACATTGGTTGCAATACGGCTGACGCGGGATGAGGGGTTTGGTGCAGGCTTGGGCCGGTCGCATCCGGTGCCCGCGCCTGTGGGTTGGCGGCGCGGCGTGGATGCTGTGGCGCTGTGGCTGGGGGCATTGTTCCTGCTGTCGCCGCTGGCGGCGCTGCTGTGGCGGGGGGGGCCGGGGTTGGCCGATCTGCCGGGGGGCGTGTGGGCGGCGGCGGGCCGGTCGCTGGCGGTGGCGGTGATTTCGGCGCTGTTGGCCAGTGCG
>CALRKX020000034.1:0-11364 GCA_943368305.1 Erythrobacter sanguineus | reverse complement strand
CTGCTGAAGGTGGCTTCGATGATTGGCAATACGCTGTCCGAAGTGCGGACCGAGGTGAATGAAAAGCTGTCGGCAAGCCAGGCCAGCGCAAGCGCCTCGATGATCGTGGCGGGGCAACGGCGGGGCGGCGCGATGCGGCTGTTCCTGATCTATCCAGAGGGAAATTTTATCGAAGCCACTGAAGACACACCCTTTTTGCAGATCGGCGAGCATAAATACGGCAAGCCGATTCTGGACAGGGTGGTGAAGATGACGACCTGTATCGCCGATGCGGAAAAGGCGGTGCTGCTGTCGATGGATTCAACGCTGCGGTCGAACCTGTCGGTGGGAATGCCGCTGGATCTGTGCGTGATCGAAAAGGATGCGCTGAAGGTCAGCCGTCAGCGCCGGATCGAGGCGGGTGATCCCGGATTTCGCGCCATGTCGGAAGCCTGGTCCAAGGCGCTGCGCGACGGGTTCGTTCAGATCACGCTTTAAGCGATTTCAGGATATGGACCCGGATGGCCGAAGCCAGCCCGACATCGGGCGGTCGCAGCGCATCAATTTCGGCAGCAAGGGCGTTGAGGCTGAGGGCACGGGCGGTGGCCATATTGCGGAACGCTTCCCAGAACTCGGCCTCCATCGATACGCTGGTGCGGTGGCCGCGCAGGGTCAAAGAGTGCTTTTCGGGGCGTCCGGTCATTGAAACAAATTCCTTCGAGCGGATTTGCGAATTTCTTTTAAGAAATTTGCCTCTCGGTTACGACAGGATGCGCACCGGTTCCGTGTTGCAGAAGATCACAAAATGGCCAGCGTTTTCAATCACCCGAAACCGCGCCGATTCACCTCTTGCAAAATGCGCTGCCTGCCGACACGACGCTCCATATCTTTGACCTGACGGCGGACAATGCCGCCTTCGGCCACGGGGCGGGCCGAGAGTCGTTGCGTGATCCATCGGTCTGGTGTGATCGGGGCGGGTAGGCTTTGCATGGGGCACCTCCTGCGCGCAGGGATGCGCAAGCAAGGTTAACCTTGGGTCAATCGTCGCGCTTGTGGCCGTCCAGATCGCGGGCCGTTTTTTCCGTCTGTGCCTTTTGCAGATCGCGCTCGGCCTTGGTCTGGCCGAATTTGGCGGCATTCTCATCGCCCTTGGCGCGGGCGGCCTTGCGGGCCGCCTGCTTTTTTGCGCTGCGCAGGTTGACCACCTCGCCCATGGTCAGCCTTTGGGGCTGATCATGTCTTCGGGGCGTACCACGCGGTCAAAGGTTTCGCCGTCGACATAGCCCAAGGCAATCGCCTCTTGGCGCAGGGTGGTGCCGTTCTTGTGGGCGGTTTTTGCAACCTTGGTGGCGGCATCATAGCCGATGGTGGGGGCCAGAGCGGTCACCAGCATCAGGCTTTCCTTCATCAGCTTGTCGATCCGCACCGTGTTGGCCTGAGTGCCGACAACCATGTTGTCGGTGAACGACCCGGCCGCATCGCCCAGAAGCTGCATCGATTGCAACACGTTATAGGACATCATCGGGTTATAGACGTTCAGTTCGAAATGGCCCTGCGACCCGGCAAAGCCCACTGCCGCATCATTGCCCATCACATGGGCGCAGACCATGGTCAGCGCCTCTGCCTGCGTCGGGTTGACCTTGCCCGGCATGATCGACGACCCCGGCTCGTTTTCCGGCAGGATCAGTTCGCCCAGACCCGAACGCGGGCCAGAGCCCAAGAGGCGCAGGTCGTTGGCGATCTTGAACAGGCTGGCGGCAACGGTTTTCAAGGCACCCGAGAACATGACCATGGCATCATGGGCTGCCAGCGCCTCGAACTTGTTCGGGGCGGTGACGAAGGGCAGGCCGGTGATCTCGGCGATCTGGGCCGCCACGCGGGTATCCCAGCCGACCCGGGTGTTCAGTCCGGTTCCAACAGCGGTGCCGCCTTGTGCCAGTTCATAAATGTCGGGCAGGCAGGATTTGACGCGGGCGATGCCTTTTTCGACCTGCTTGGCATAGCCCGAAAACTCCTGACCCAAGGTCAGGGGCGTTGCATCCTGCGTATGGGTGCGACCGATCTTGATGATGTCCTTGAACTCTTCGGCCTTCGCCGCCAGCGCCTTGTGCAGCTTTTCAAGGCCGGGGATCAGCACATCGCGCGCCAACATGCCGATGGCGACGTGCATCGCGGTGGGGAAAGTGTCGTTCGAGGACTGGCCCATGTTCACATGGTCATTCGGGTGGATCGGCTTTTTCGAGCCCATCACCCCGCCCAGCATTTCAATAGCGCGATTGGAAATGACCTCATTCGCGTTCATGTTCGACTGGGTGCCAGAGCCGGTTTGCCAGACGACCAGCGGGAAGTTGTCGTCAAACTTGCCGTCGATCACCTCGGTTGCCGCTGCCGCGATGGCATTGCCCAGATCGGCCGAAATGTCGCCTTGCGCGATGTTGACCAAGGCACAGGCCTTTTTGATCACGCCCAAGGCGCGGATGATCGGAACCGGCTGACGTTCCCAGCCGATGGGAAAGTTGATGATCGAGCGCTGGGTCTGCGCGCCCCAGTACTTGTGGCTGGGCACTTCGAGCGGGCCGAAGCTGTCGGTCTCGGTACGGGTTGCGGTCATGGCCAAACCTCCTGCAAAGCTGGTGCCGTGATAGGCGGGCGACTGGTGAAAATCAATCGGTATGCGGTTGCATACCGATTGAAATCAGGCCTGATACAAGCGGTAAATCCGCGCAGGGGGGATATTTGCCCAGATCTTGCGCCCCAGTTCGGACCGCAGCCCCAGACTGCGCAACTCTGCTGCGTCCAGGGCGGGGCGGTCGGCATAGGTAAATTGCACAAAACTGCCGCCGGGGGCCAGCACCGCAAAGGCCGCGCGCAGAATGTCTTGCCGCAGCGGGCCGGGAAAGGACAGAAGCGGCAGCCCCGAGATCACATGCGCAACGCCGGGGCCAAGTAGGCGCGGGGCATCTTGTGCCGGGCCATGATGGATCGCCACACCGGGAAAGCGGCCCTTCAGATGGCGGACAAATTCGCCGTTCATCTCGAACAGGGTCAGATCGCCGGGGGCGACGCCTGCTTGCAGGATGGCCTGGGTGATGCGCCCGGTTCCGGGGCCGAATTCGACGATGCGGCCGCTGTTGGGGCCAAGATTTTCGGCCATGCCCTGCGCCAGCCAGCGTGAGGAGGGAGCGACCGAGGAAATATCGCGCGGGTTCGACAGGAACTGTCGCAGGAAAAGGGCGGCTTCGTTTGACATGATCAGCCTTTGCGGAAACGATCCAGTTGAACAACCTGCGCATCGCGACCGGGCGAGGGCGGGTCATCATCGGGGTCGTCTTCGCCGTCCTCTTCGTCCTCCTCGTCTTCGTCCTGGTCATGCGATTCAAAGCGCAGGCCGAATTCGACGGACGGGTCTACAAAGGTGCGGATCGCATCGAACGGAATGATCAGAGGTTCGGGGCTGTTGCCAAAGTTCAGCGTGACCGAAAAGCCTTCGTCGGTGACGACAAGGTTTTCGAACCAGTTCTGAATGACCACGGTCATATCGCCCGGATAGCGGGCATGCAGCCAGTCGGCGATGGCGACACCAGGATAATTGGTGTCAAAGGTGATGAAGAAGTGATGCGCGCCGGGCAGACCGTCCCGCGCCACATCTTCGAGCACGGTGCGGATCAGGCCGCGCATGGCCCTGTGCATCAGGCCACCGTAGTCGATCGTTTTCGCCATTCGTCCGTCCTTGGCCCGCCAAAGCGCGCGACCCGTCAATGCTGCATTGCGGCCAGCATAGGGGATTCGCCCCCGAAGGAAAGAGGGCGCGGGCAGGAATGGAGTGGGGCGGCAGGTTGCCCCGCCGCCCCAAATTCGTTCGAGCGAATTTGCAAATTTCTTGGAAGAAATTTGCGTGCCGCCCTTAGCCGACCAGTTCGAGGCCCGAGAAGAAGAAGGCAATCTCACGCGCGGCCGAGGCGGCGCTGTCGGAACCGTGAACCGAGTTTTCGCCCTTGGACAGCGCGAATTCCTTGCGGATGGTGCCGGCATCGGCCTGGGCCGGGTCGGTGGCGCCCATGACTTCGCGGTTCTTCAGGATGGCGCCTTCGCCTTCCAGAACCTGAACCACCACCGGCTCGGACGCCATATAGGCGACCAGTTCGCCGTAGAAACCGCGCTCTTTGTGTTCGGCGTAGAACTCGCCAGCCTGCGCTTCGGTCAGGTGGATGCGCTTGGAGGCTGCAACACGCAGGCCTGCATCTTCGAACTTGGCGACGATCTTGCCGGTCAGGTTGCGCTTGGTGGCATCGGGTTTGATGATCGAGAGGGTGCGTTCGGTGGCCATGAGGCTCTCCATGTGCTGGGGGCCGGGGTGGCCCGTATCGGATGGCGCGGCTGCTATCATGGGTATGTGACAAAAGGAAGAGGGGGGGCGCTGCCCCCACAGCGCCTTTGGCGCTGCTCCCCCGGGATATTTTCAGACAGAAAATGCCAGTGAGGTTGACCTTATGCGTCGCATCCGCCAAGCGTGCGGCCATGCTGCGCATTGATAACATCACCTATAATGTCGAGGGGCGTCCTTTGTTCGAGGGCGCCTCGGCCACGATTCCCACCGGGCACAAGGTTGGCCTTGTCGGGCGGAACGGGGCGGGGAAAACCACGTTGTTCCGGTTGATCCGGGGCGAGCTGGCACTGGAGGGGGGCGAGATTTCACTGCCGAACCGGGCGCGGATTGGGGGCGTGGCGCAGGAGGTGCCGTCATCGTCCACCAGCCTGATCGACACTGTGTTGTCCGCCGATACCGAGCGGGCGGCGTTGATGGCCGAGGCCGAGGTCGCGACCGATCCGCACCGGATTGCCGAGGTGCAGGCGCGCTTGGCCGATATTGACGCCTGGAGCGCCGAGGGGCGGGCCAGTTCGATCCTGCGCGGCCTTGGGTTTGAGCCGGAAGAGCAGTTGCGGCCCTGTTCGGATTTCTCGGGCGGCTGGCGGATGCGGGTGGCCTTGGCGGGGGTGCTGTTTGCCCAGCCCGATTATCTGCTGCTGGACGAGCCAACCAACTATCTGGACCTTGAGGGCGCCCTGTGGCTGGAAAGCTATCTGGCGAAATACCCCCATACGGTGATTATCATTTCGCACGACCGCGGGCTTTTGAACCGGGCGGTGACGGGTATTCTGCATCTGGATCAGAAAAAGCTGACCTATTGGCAGGGCAATTACGACCAGTTTGCGCGCCAGGCGGCGGAGCGGCGCGCGGTGCAGGTGGCGGAATCAAAGAAGGTCGAGGCCCGGCGGGCGCATTTGCAAAGTTTCGTCGATCGGTTCAAGGCCAAGGCGTCAAAGGCCGTGCAGGCGCAAAGCCGGGTGAAGATGCTGGAGAAGCTGACGCCGATCACCGCGCCCGAGGATGCGGCGAAGGTGGTGTTCAGTTTCCCTGAACCGGAAGAGCTTTCGCCGCCGATCATCAATATGGAAGGCGTTTCGGTCGGCTATGGTGGCCCGCCGGTCTTGCGCAAGCTGTCGCTGCGGATTGATCAGGATGACCGGATTGCCCTGTTGGGCCGCAACGGCGAGGGCAAATCAACGCTGTCCAAGCTGTTGGCGGGCAAGCTGGAGCCGGCGGAGGGCAAGGTTGCACGGTCTTCCAAGCTGCGGATCGGCTATTTCGCCCAGCATCAGGTGGATGAGCTGCATCTGGATGAAACGCCCTTGCAGCATGTGCAGCGCCTGCGACCGGCCGAGCATCAGGCGAAACTGCGGGCGCGGCTGGCGGGCTTTGGCCTGATGGCCGATCAGGCGGAGACGGTTGTGGGGCGGCTGTCGGGCGGGCAAAAGGCGCGGCTGTCGCTGCTGCTGGCCACGATTGACGCGCCGCATCTGCTGATCTTGGACGAACCGACCAACCACCTGGACATCGAAAGCCGCGAGGCTTTGGTTGAGGCGTTGACCGAATATTCCGGTGCCGTGGTGCTGGTTTCGCACGACATGCACCTGCTGGGGCTGGTGGCCGACCGGCTGTGGCTGGTGAAGGGCGGGGCGGTGGCCCCCTATACCGAAGATCTGGAGGCGTACCGCAAGCTGCTTTTGTCCTCGGATGACGAGGTGAAGGCGGTTGCGAAGCCGGTCGAGAAGAAAAAGGTCACCCGCGACGAGGTTCTGGCGCTGAAGGCCGAGGTGAGGAAATGCGAGGACCGTTTGGCCAAGCTGAACGACATGCGCGACAAGCTGGCGAAAAAGCTGGCCGATCCGGCGCTGTATGAAGATGGCCGGAAGGGTGAGCTGGAGACCTGGAACAAGAAATACGCCGAGGTGATGGAGGGGCTGGACCGGGCCGAGGCGATGTGGATGAATGCGCAGGAGAAGCTGGAGGCGGTTGGGTAGGGGCATGGTTACAACTTGAGCTGTGCAAGCGCTAGGGTCGCTTCTCTGAGGCAGCCGTCGTAATAGTTAGCCAGGTCCATTGGCAACCCAGCCAGATCGTCGTCTGTGATCGCACTTCCAATAGCATTGGTATGATAAAATTCGACGGCCAGCTTTGCGCTGTCAAGCATTGGGATTTGCATAACAAGGTCATCGTCAAGGTGAGCAAGGAATTTGTCACGGTAATGGCGGATTTCTTTGACGTAACTTTCGAATTGTTCTTCGGTCTCGCCAATATGCTTGAGCATCTCTAGTTTGAAGTCTGTGCTCTGAATTACGTTTGACCAGTAGTGGTTGCCTCGTGGATCAGCGAACAATTTGCACCATTCGAGAACCGACGAATCAAGGAAGTTGCTGTTGATTGTCCGAAGAAAGTCAGAGTTTCTATTAACTGTGAACTCAGTATAGCTTGCCCGATAAAAAGCAAGATTCCGAGCGAAGTGGCAGCAAAGCAGCACGACTCGCCGCAATCTCTGTTTTCTAGTAATTCCGGCCATTCGACTGTCGTTTGCTTATATCGACATCCAGTTTGACGAGTTATCTCAGGTTGCCGCAAGCCACCTACATATAGAATAACGGATAACGCAGACGGGGAAAAGTGCAGGTTTCTGTTGCCAGGTACCTGCGAACCCCGCCTTACGCGGCTAAGCGCAAGGGCTTAGATTTGGTATTGCGAGCTGCTTACGCAGCCAGCGCCACCGGAGCACGGTTGTCATTGGCAACTGTGATCTTGGACCGATAACGGTGGTACCTCACCGAGCGAAAGCTGGCCTCTTTGAACGTCCGTCGATCCTGTTTCGGCCCCAAGCCCCCGCAATGAACGGGTGTTTTGGTGGAGCCGCCGGGTACCGCCCCCGGGTCCGAGCCGTCTATTGCAGGTGCGTTTATCGCCATAGTCCGGGTTGCCCCGGACAGGGCGAATATAGGGGGGATGCGGGGCGGTCACAAGGGTTGATAGGCGGTTGATAGGCGTTTGATAGGTAGCAGATCGGCGGTGTCCTTGCAGGGACAGCGCCGGGGGGCACACCCCGGACCTGCGTGGGATATTTCTGGACAGATCAAGGACGTCGGTTTCAGCGGGAAAGGATGTCGCTTTTGATGCTCAAGCGGCGTATTTCGGGGGCGGGACGGTGCCCTTCACGGGCATAAGGCAATAAAGAGCTTAGGAGGCCTCGGATATGAGCGATTTGGGTGGGGGGCGTCGCGCCCGTGGTGGTGGTGGGTCTGCGCGTCGGGCAGAGCGGACAGCAGTCTCGTTCGAGACTGCGCGTTTCATCGAACGCAATATCCCGAATTTCGAGATTCTGAACGACGAGGCGCTGGAGATCATCGAGCGCAACGCCGAGACGGTTCTGGAAGAAATCGGCGTGAATTTTGTCGAGAACCCGGCCGCGCTGGAGTTGTGGCGTGCCGCCGGTGCCGATGTGCGTGGCGAACGGGTGCATATTCCGCGTGGTCTGGCGCGCAAGCTGATTGCCACGGCGCCGAAGTCGTTCACCCAGCACGCCCGCAACCCCGAGCGCAACGTCGAGATTGGCGGCCGCAATCTGGTGCTGGCGCCGGTTTATGGCCCGCCCTTCGTGCGCGATGCCGACGGCGGTCGCCGCTATGCCACGATCGAGGATTTCCAGAACTTCGTAAAGCTGGGCTATATGTCGAAATGGCTGCACCATTCGGGCGGCACGGTCTGCGAGCCGACCGACGTTCCGGTGAACAAGCGCCACCTGGATATGCTGCTGGCGCATATGACGCTGAGCGACAAGCCCTATATGGGCTCGGTCACCGAACCCAGCCGCGCGGCGGATTCGGTCGAAATGTCCAAGATCCTGTTCGGCAGTGATTTCGTTGACCAGAACACGGTGATGACCAGCCTGATCAACATCAACAGCCCGATGACCTTTGATGGCATCATGATGGGCGCGCTGGAGGTTTATGCCAAGGCGAACCAGGCGGCGATCATTTCCCCGTTCATCGTTGGCGGGGCGATGGCGCCGGTGACGGTGGCGGGCACGCTGACGCAGGTGATGGCGGAATGTCTGGCCGGGGTTGCCTATTCGCAGCTCGTGCGTGCGGGCGCGCCGGTGATCATGGGCGCGTTTGTGACCTCGATCGACATGAACTCTGGCGCGCCGACCTTTGGCACGCCAGAGGCCGCGCATATCACCTATGGCGCGGGGCAGTTGGCGCGGCGTCTGGGGCTGCCCTATCGTTCGGGCGGGGGCTTTACCGGCTCGAAGCTGCCCGATGCGCAGGCAGCCTACGAATCGGCGAACAGCCTGAACATGGCGTTGCTGGCGGGCGTGAACTTCATGCTGCACGCCTGTGGCTGGCTGGAAGGCGGTCTGGTTTCGTCCTACGAAAAGTTCGTGATGGATGCCGATCAGCTTGGCTGCCTGCACGGGCTGGCCAAGGGCATCTCGATGGATGCGAACGGCCAGGCGATGGAGGCCATCCGCGAAGTTGGCCCGGGCGGCCATTATCTTGGCTGCGAGCATACCCAGGCGAACTTCAAGAGTGCGTTCTGGCGGACCGACCTGCTGGACTACAAGCCCTTCGAGACCTGGGAAGAGGAAGGCGCCCGCGATACGCAGGCGCTGGCATCGGCCCGGGTCAAGAAGATGTTGGCCGACTATCAGGCACCGGCGCTGGATGAGGGGATTGCCGAGGCGCTGAACGAATATGTGGCTAAGAAAAAGGCCTCGATGCCCGACGCTTTCATGTAATCCGGCACGCCGGATCGTCGCGAGGCGTTCAACAAAAGGCCCGCCTGGGAACAGGCGGGCCTTTTTGCGTCAGATGGCCCGTGGACCGCGCGGCAACAGGGTCATCTCTGCCATCAGCGCGATCAAAACCTCGATGTGATGCGATAGCGAGTAATCGGCCCGGCCCTCGACCCGGTGTGCCTCCAGGCGCTCTTCTTCATCCATCAGGCGGGTTACAACCTTCTCGGCGGAAACAATCGGCCCTACCAGCCGGCGCAAGTCGCGTTCACGGCGATAATCGCCCAGTCCCAACCGGGCGGCGCGCATCAGAAGGCTGGGGCGGCGCAGTTGCGAAAGGATGGTGCGGATGTCTGACATGGATACCTCCTTGGATGGGAAGGTCACCATACACCAGCACAACCAAGCGTTGCATTTCTGCCATTTTCACCGCGCGATGGTTTCCGAAAAGTTTAGGATTTGGAAACAATTATCGACATTGCTTCAGAAATTAACACTTGGGTAACCAATGCCACTCACGGTTGCTACTGTCCAAGGCAGGACCGCCGGTGTCGAGACGGCGAATAATAATGAGATGCAGATGAACCTCTCAAACCTGCAGAACTTGCCCGGCTGGGTGCCCGAAGCTGTGCGGCTGTATCTGGACCACACGGAAGAAGGTGTGTCGCTGCGGGCGCTTGCCCGTCGTGACGGGCGTCACGCCTCTACCGTCATGCGTCTGGTGCGCCGCTATGAGAAGCGCCGCGACGATCCGCTGCTGGATGAGGCGCTCTCGGCGCTGAACCTGTCGGCGGGTGCCCCAGCCAGAAAGGACGATGCCGCAATGTCTGCCCCCCTTCGCCGTGACAGCCTGATGACCGATGAGGCCACCCTGGAACGAGAGGGCCGCCGTGTGTTGCGCCGCCTGACCGAGCCCGGCGCGCTGATGGCGATTGCGCCCGACATGGAAAAAGCCGTGATCATGCGCAGCTTTCCCGATGGGCGCAGCGCGCGGACCGGGGTGGTAGAGCGATCGGTGGCGCAGGCCTTCGTGCTGAAGGACTGGATCACCTGCCGCAAGGCGGGCCGGGTTTCCAGCTATGAGATCACGGCAGCCGGGCGGGCAGCACTTAAACGGATGATTGAAGCCGACGATCAGTCGCGGCTGGCGCAGGGGCTGGCCGAAGCGCCGATGGCCTTTGCCGACCAGCATCGCATCTGGGGAGAGCGGCGGGTCGTGGACGAAGACGGTCCGCGCCGGTTGCGCTGCAATCTGGCGGAAAGCCCGGTGGCCGTGCTGGGGCGGCGGCGCGACAAGGACGGCCAGCCCTTTTTGTCCGAGGATCTGGTCGAGGCGGCGGAACGACTGCGCGAAGATTTTGAACTGGCACAGATGGGGCCGCGCGTTGCCCAGAACTGGGAGCGGTTCCTGACCGGGGGTGACCGCGGCGGCTTTCGCCCGGGCACCGCCGCCGAGGGCCCGCGCGATGGCCGCGACCGCGTGGCGCTTGCCTTGCGCGATCTGGGGCCGGGGTTGGGGGATGTGGCGCTGCGGGTCTGCTGCTTTCTGGAAGGCATCGAGGTGACCGAGCGGCGGATGGGCTGGGCCGCGCGGTCGGGCAAGATTGTGCTGCGTATCGCCTTGCAACGGTTGCGGCGGCATTACGACGAAACCTATGGCCGGTCTGGCCCGCTGATCGGCTAGGGCCGGATGCGCCGATGGCAAAAATGCGTCTAACGCCGCCAGCCCATGTTTGCAGCGCCACGATGGCACCATTCGCAAGGGCGGCGTCACGAGCGTCCGGTCTGTCGCAGGGGGGATAGTCATTGACAAGGTCACGCTTCAAACTGCGCTGAAGCTGGTCTTGTCGCAACGGAATTGCATTTGCAGGGGGGGCACCATGCAGGCCAAATCTGTTCTGGAAACCGTTCTTTATGCCGATGATCCGCTGACATGCGGCCGCTTTTATGTGGATGTGCTGGGTCTGACCTTGGCCAAGGCGGTGCCGGGGCGGTTCAGCTTTCTGCGCTGCGGCGCGCAAATGGTGCTGATCTTTGCGCCGGGTCCGTCTTCGGATGCGGAGCTACAGGGAGATATTCCGCCCCATGGCAGCCAAGGGGCGGGGCACCTGTGCTTTTCCGCGCAAGATGCGGCCGAGTTGGATCAGTGGGAACGCCATCTGGCCGAAATGGGCGTGGCCATCGAACATCGGCACGATTGGGGGGCGGGGCGGTCGGTCTACTTCCGCGACCCTGCTGGCAATTCGGTAGAAGTGGCCGAACG
>CALRKX020000033.1:0-11461 GCA_943368305.1 Erythrobacter sanguineus | reverse complement strand
GCGACCATGGCATCAACCAGATCAAGCGCCACCTTCTTGCCGTGCATAACGACCTTGCCGGCCTCCATCGGGCCGCCAGAGACAAAGACCGCCGGAATGTTCAGGCGCATCGCGGCATTCAGCATGCCGGGGGTGATCTTGTCGCAGTTGGAAATGCAGACCATCGCATCGGCGCAATGGGCGTTGACCATGTATTCCACCGAATCCGCGATGATCTCGCGGCTTGGCAGAGAATACAGCATTCCATCATGACCCATGGCGATGCCGTCATCGACTGCGATGGTGTTGAACTCTTTGGCAACACCGCCCGCCGCTTCGATCTCACGCGCGACGAGTTGGCCCAGATCTTTCAGATGAACGTGGCCGGGCACGAACTGAGTGAACGAGTTGACGACCGCAATGATCGGCTTGCCAAAATCGCCGTCCTTCATGCCGGTGGCACGCCAGAGGCCACGGGCCCCTGCCATGTTGCGGCCATGGGTGGTGGTACGAGAGCGATAGGCTGGCATGGTTCACATCCCCTGCTTGAATCCTGTGCGCCGCATCCCTGAATGTTTGCGGCAACTCTTGCTAGCGCGGTTTGCGGGAATGTTCCAGTTGCTCCTGTTATGGGCGTGGCACATGCCAGAAGACTGGCCGCGGCGCTTCCGCGTGGCTGCCAGACATTGACAATTCCGGCCTTGCTGCGACCTGTTGCGCGATAAGTCGGTCAGGAAGGTGTGGAGATGGACAAGCGACTGAGTCTGGCGGGGCCGGATATCGTCTTTGAGGAGTTCGATGGCGATCTGGTGGTGCTGAACCTGTCAACCGGCCGCTACTTCGGGTTCAACCCCTCTGCTGCTGTCCTGTGGTCTGCCTTGATCGCGGGCGTCTGTCCTGCGGATCTGCAAGACCAACTTGCGCCGGGCATCGACCTTGCCTCCTTCATCGGGGCGCTGCATGAAAATGCCCTGGTGATCGAGGCGAGCGAGGTGCCAGCCCCGATGGCCGATGATCTGCGCGCCCGGCTTGGCAAGCTGACAGAGCAACCGCGGCTAGAGATTTACGATGACCTGTCCGACCTGATCGTCGCCGATCCGATACATGATACCGACGCGGCACAGGGCTGGCCCGTAAGGCCGACACAGGGTTGAACTGCTGATCCAGATGCGAACTGTCGTCCCGATCCCGCTTTCCAGCCCTGCGCTTGCCGATCAGGTGCCGCGCCTGTTTGATGGGTTCGAGGCACGCTTTTCCGCAGCACCCGCCGAAACGGCCTTTCGGGTGGCGGGCACGGATTTCCTGTGCCGCAGTGCCGATGCCGCCTATGGTGAAACTCTTGCCCGGGTTTTGCCGGCGGTCGTGCCGGCTGCGGCCCCGCAGGTGCGTGTTCTGGTCGATCTGTGCGACACCCGCCTTTCCCCGGGTTGGCCCGGCTGGTCAGAGCCGTATTTCCGGGAAAGAGAGGTAGAGGCCGCGCTGATCGCCACGTCGTTTCGCCTGCACTTCCATGATCAGACCGATTTTTGGCAGGTTTTTGACCGGGGTTTGCGCTGCGGGTTGCAACTGATGCGCAAGGCTGGGGGCTATCCCGACTGGGATCCGGGCTCGCCGCTGCGCAACCTGATCCACTGGGCGCTGTCAGAACAGGGCGGGGGCCTTGTTCACGCTGGCAGTCTGGGGCAGGGGGAAAGGGCCGTCCTGTTGGCAGGCAGCGGCGGGTCGGGAAAAAGCGGCAGCGTTCTGGCCGGTTTGTTGCATGGGTTGACCAGTCTGGGCGATGATTACGTGGCGATCACGACTACGGGCGGCATTCAGGCGCATCGCGCCTTTGGCAGCCTGAAACAAGACCCGGCCGGGTTTGCCCGCCTTGGTCTTGCGGGGCGATTGACGGATCGGCCGGAGGGGACGGCCGCGCTGAACTGGCAAGGCAAGCACCTGTTCACCTTTGATGATCTTGGTTTGCCGCCGCAGCCGGACAGCCTGCCTGTTGCCGCACTGTGCCTGCCCCATGTTGCCATGGCGGCGCGCACCACCTTTGCCCCCGTTTCGGCACGAGAGGCGTTTTTGGCACTGGCGCCCTCTGGTGTGACGCAGATCCCCTCTGCCCGCGCGGAAACCTTTCGTCTTTGCGCCGCGCTTTCACGCGATCTGCCTGCCTACCGCGTTGCGCTGGGTACCGATACGGCGGAAATTGCCGCAGCCTTCGCCACCTTTCTGGAGAGCACCGCACCATGACGCTGACCGTCATCATCGTCACGCACAACCGATTGCCGTTGCTGCCTTTGGCAATACGATCATTGCAGCGTCAGGCAGCTGATCTGCCCTTGCCGCTGGATATTCTGGTGGTTGATGACGGATCGGCCGATGGCACCGCAGATTGGCTGGCCGCCCAAAGGCAGCCCGGTCTGCGGTTTATTACGCAGCCCAACGGCGGTGTGACGGCGGCGCGGAATGCCGGGTTGCAGGCGCTGCTGGCCGAGACCGCCTTTGTCACCTTTCTCGATTCGGATGATATTTCTCCTCCGCAGGCGCTGGCCCGGCAATTGGCCGACCTGCGGGCGGATCCGGGACTTGATCTGGTTTATGGCCGCATGACCATGGTCGATGATATTTCGCCCAAGACGCTGGAGCCTGCCGCAGACGCGCGGTGCCTTGATCTGGTGGGCATCCATCTGTCCTGCGCCATGTTCCGCCGCGCCCTGATCGATCGCATCGGCCACTTTGATCCTGCGTTCAGGCAGGCCGAAGATACGGATTACCTTCTGCGCACCTTTGAAGCGGGAACCCGTTTCAGGCAGACCACGACGGCCTGCCTTTACTATCGTCGCCACGCCGACAACATGACGAAACGCCAAGAGGAAAGCCGCCGGTATTTCGCGCTGGCAATTCACAAATCCCTTGTGCGGCGCAGGCGCGATCCGACACTCCGGTTGGACAAGCCCTGTTTCGACATCCAAAGTCTTGGAGCGGCAGAGTTCTGGTGATGCCCGGCTACAGCGTGATCATTCCCGCCTTCAACGCGGCCCGCACCCTGGCCGAAGCGGTGCAGTCCGCTTGCAGCCAATCGCCTGCGCCGGAAGAGGTGATCGTGGTCGATGACGGGTCTTCTGATGGCACAGCTGGCATCGCGACAGGTTTTGGCGGCCCCGTGCGGCTGATTTCACAAGCCAATGCCGGACCGGGGGCCGCCACGATGGCGGGAATTGCCGCTGCCCGGATGCCGCTGCTGGCGTTTCTTGATGCCGACGATCTGTGGCTAAAGGACAAGATCGCCCGGCAACTGAAGCATTTGCGGCAGACCGGGGCAGATCGTCTTGTCTTCACCCGGATGCGCCAGTTCCGCCATGGCATGCCAGATGACGGGCTGGGCAAGGTTGCAGATGGCCTTTCCCGGTCCACCCTGCTGATGCACCGCAGCACGCTGGACCGTATTGGCCCGATCGCCGACCCGGTGGGCCGCCGGGGCGAGATGATCGACTGGTTCGGCAGGGCGCGCGAGGCAGGGTTTGCGCTGGATGTCTTGCCGCAGGTGCTGGCGCTGCGGCGCATTCTGCCGGGCAGCCTGTCTTGGGGGCGTGATGCGCAGGCGGACAGCGGCTATCTGCGCGTGGCCCATGCCGCGATGCTGCGGCAGCGGCAGAAGCGGGCGCTGGAATGATCGTGCCGCGCCGCTTTCCGCACCCGTCCTGGGCTTGGCCGCAGGGGGGCCTAGACCTGTTGTTGCAAGCCGTGATCGGGCCTGATCCTGTCATTGCGCTGGCCGCTGCCAGGCAATGGTTCGCCACGCAAGACATCGATACCGTCGGCTTTGCCGAGCACCGGCTTTTGATGGCTGTTGCCGCACGGTTTGGTCAGGCGCTGGGCGATCTGCCAGCCTATCCCCGGCTGGCAGGGTTGCAACGGATGCTGTGGACCAAGGCGCGCATGGCGCTGCGCGAGGTGCAGCCGCCGCTGGCGCAGATTGCCGGGGCGGGCATTCCGGTGATGCTGCTGAAAGGTGCGGCCCGGCTGGCGGTAAGCCCAGAGGATCAGAAATCCCGTATCAGCCACGACACAGACATTCTGGTTGCACCCGGCCATTTTGCCAGGGCGCTGGGCATTCTGACAGCGCATCGCTGGCAGGCCTCCACGGGTGAAAGCACACTGTGCCTGACAGCGCGATTGGCCACGACCCGCGCGGTGAACCTGTTTTACGGCCATTTCGGCGACATCGATCTGCATCAGTGGGGCTATGGCCCTGCCGCCGCCCTGTCGCCGGTTGAGGCAGCGCTTTGGCAAAGCGCGCAGGCGCATCGGTTTCTTGACGTTCCGGTGCTGGTTCCTGCGCCAGAGGACAGGATTGCGCTGGCGCTGTCCTCTTCGGCGCTGGATGCTCATGCGCACAGCGACTGGCTGGTCGATTGTGCGCGGGTTCTGATGCGGGAAAGGGTTGATCCCGCCCGGCTGGTTTCGATTCTGCAACAGGCCGATCTTGTTCCGCAGGCCAGCGTCGCGCTGTCTTACCTTGGCGACCGTATCGGCATTGCGGTGCCCGGCCTGTCAGATCTGCGGCTGCAACGGTCGGGCTGGCAACGCTCGGTGGCAACGGTATTGCAGATGAAGCCGCGCAGCGATTGGACACCCCTTTCGCGCCTTGCGCGCGGGGTGGCAAAACAGGTCCGCAAGGCCACGGATGCCGCAACTCCGGTCGTGCGGTCGCCGTGGCTGCGCGGGCGGCTGGGGAGGTTGGCCACTGGCTGGCAAGGCCGGGCGCAGTCACCTGTGCTGTCGCCGGTTGCACTTGGTCAGCTTCAGCCCGGCCAATACCATATCGACCTTGCGTTGGCGGTTGATCTGCCGGGCGTGCGGCGACGGCTGGAGTTTGAATTGAACCAGATCGCCAGCCATGTTGCGCGCCTGCGGTCCCGCGCCCTTTTGCGGCGCAGGGGGTGGTACAGCCTGCGTTTCTCCGGGCAGGTCACCGTCGCGGAAAGCGGCACCTTGTGGCTGGAATCGCGCCCGTCAAAAACCCTGCGGGGCGCAGATCAGGCCGAAAGCGAACGCTATGCCGTCTTGCAGATACAGCTTCTGTCCGCCACGATCCGGCCATTGGGTGCATTGGATCTGAAGGCAGGCGGATGACGTTTCGCAAACCAACCATCCAGACCCGCAGCGTTCTGAAAGATGACAGAATCGTGCCGCCAACAGGGTTGGAGCTTGTGGTCGCCGACCACTGCAACATCACCTGCCGCCAGTGCAACCACGGCTCACCCGTCATGGCCAAATGGAACGCCCGGGCGGCGGATGTTGCAAGAGATCTGGGCCTTTTGGCGCGGCACTATCGGCCGACCTTCGTGAAATACATCGGCGGCGAGCCGTTGCTTCACCCCGATCTGCCCGCCATCCTGCGCGCAGGCCATGCCGCCCGGATTGCAGATCACCACCTGCTGGTGACCAACGGCACCCTTCTGGACAGGATGAACGATGACATCTGGTCGCTTCTTGATGAGGTCGAGGTATCGGTTTATCCCGACAGCGGCGTCACGGGCGACAAACTGGCCCGCCACCGTGACGCGGCAGAGCGGCATGGGGTTGTCTTCACAATCAACCATTTCCCCCAGTTCCGCCGCACATTCACCCGCCAGCGGAACGAGGATGACGATCTGGTCAGCCAGATTTTCCGGGCCTGCAAGGCGGCCAATGTCTGGGGGTGCCACACGGTCTACAAGGGCGCGCTCTATCGTTGCCCGCAATCAGTCTATGCGCTGCGGTTGGCTGATGCGCCTGGCTTTGATGGCTTTGCGCTGGAAGACGGTGAAGATCTGACGCTGCGGCTGCTGGCGTTTCTGAACAATCCGCAGCCCTTGGCCTCCTGTCGCTATTGTGTCGGCACAGCGGGCCGCAAAGAGCCACATGCCATGCTGACCCGCACCGGCTGGCGCGATGATCTGGACACGCCGGTCGAGGCGATGCTGGACCGCGCCCTTTTATCCGAGAGCCTGCGCGACGCAGTCACACTTGATGATTGCAAGACGCCGGATCATCACCGGGCAAGGGCGATGGTGAAACGGTGGCTGGCGCGTCTGGGGTATCGCCCGAAACGGATGCGCCGCGCCCGGTTTCGCAAAGACATCATGTGACGTTTCGGGGCTTGCTACGCAGGCGTGGGCCAAGCACTAGTGCGGCTGTCAAAACACTGAATACCGGTTCCGAATGCAGCAGAAATCAGCCGTATTGCCTGGGCAAGCCCCCGGCTTTGCCCGCGTCGCCGGCCATTTTGGAGAGCTGTTGCAGGGCCGCCTTGGGCCAGACGGGCCGGTCGTTCTGGTTACGCTGCCTTGTCCGACCCTGTTTGCAACCGCTCAACTGGTTCCGGGTGCGTGGGGATTGCATCAGCCGGGCGGGCGCGTTCTGGCCCGGCCACAGGCGCAGAGGTTCCTTCGGGCACTGGGCGTTGATGGGCTTACGCGGGCCGTCCTGCGGGTGAATATGCCGCCGGGGGGAGGAGCAGGGGCTTCGACCGCCGGTCTGGTTGCATTGGCAAGGGCCTTTGGCGCACCCGAAGGGCGGATTGCCGCCGCCTGTCTAGCGGCCGAGGGGGCAAGCGATCCCTTGATGCTACCCGATCCCGGTGGGGTTTTGTGGGCCTCTCGTCTGGGGCGGGTGGTGCAGCGATTTTGCGCCTTGCCACGAATGGAGATTTTGGGCGGGTTTTGCGGCACCCCGCAACGGACTGATCCCGCCGACAGCAACTTTCCGGATATCAGGGCGCTGGTGCAGGACTGGTGGGCGGCATCGGGCGATCTGCCGCGGCTGGCAGCACTGGCTAGCCAGTCGGCGCGGATGACGCTGGCGCTGCGTGGCCCGCTGAATGACGGAACCGAGGAGATGGCGGGAAAGCTGGGCGCACTTGGGTTTTCCATTGCGCATACCGGATCGGCGCGCGCCTTGTTGTTTGCGCCGGGTGCCGTGCCGCAGGGCGCCGAAAATCTTGTGCGGCAGGCCGGGTGGCGGCAGGTGGTGCGGTTCAGAACGGGGGGAGACGATGCTTGATCATGGCGGCAATATGGATGCGGCGATGGCCCGCTTTGGGGGCGGGCCGCAGGACTGGATTGACCTGTCCACCGGCATTAACCGCGTGCCCTATCCGCTGCCGGACCTGCCCGCCCGTGCCTGGACAGACCTGCCGACGCGCGCGGACATGGCGCGCCTTGTCTCCGCTGCGCGCAATGCCTGGGGCGTCAGCGGCGCGATCCTGCCGCTTTCAGGCGCACAGCAGGCAATACAGCTGATACCCCGGCTTGGGTTGCCGGGCCGTGCCAGGGTGCTTTCGCCGACCTATAACGAACATGCCGCTTCGTTGCAGGCGGCGGGGTGGCAGGTGGAGGCTGTGGCAAGGCTGGACGATCTGGTCGGGTCCGATCTGGCGGTGGTTGTCAATCCCAACAATCCCGACGGCCAGCATCATGATTCAGCCCGGCTGTTGGATTTAGTGCCGCGGGTAGGTCAGCTTGTGATTGATGAAAGCTTTGCCGACCCCTGTCCTCAGGAATCCCTGGCGGCGCAGACCGGTCTGCCCGGCCTGTGGGTGCTGCGGTCCTTCGGCAAATTCTACGGATTGGCGGGGTTGCGTCTGGGCTTTGCGCTTGGCACGCGGGCCGACATCGAGCGGCTCTCGGCGCTGGCCGGTCCCTGGCCCGTCAGTGGTGCCGGGATAGAGGTTGGCTGTCAGGCGCTGGGCGACCGTCTCTGGCAAGAGCAGACCGGGACGCGATTGGCCGAAGACGCCGCCCGGCTGGATGCGCTATGCCCCTTGGCGCTGGTTGGCGGAACCGCGCTGTTCCGCCTTTATGACAGTTCCGATGCCGCCCGCGTGCAAGACCACCTTGCCAGCCACCGGATATGGAGCCGCATCTTCCCCTGGTCACCCCGTCTGGTGCGCCTTGGCCTGCCCGCGCCCCACGAATGGCCGCGTGTGACGATGGCATTGGCGCATATGCGCGCGGCAGGGCTTGCGTCCTAGCCGGGCAGAAGGCTCTATCAGGTGGAAACCGGGGGCGCGACATGACCATCAGAACACTGGGCGAGATTGCCGGCACAGGCGTTGACGAGATCACGCTGACTGGCCCCGGCGGCCTGTCGGCCCGTATCCTGACCTTTGGCGCCCGCCTGGCCGCGCTGCATGTGCCGGACGGTGCGGGCCAGTTGGCCGATATCATAGTCGGCCATGACCGGCTGGAGGATTGGGTTGCCACCACCACCTTTGCCGGTGCCACCTGTGGGCGGTATTCCAACCGGATAGGGCAGGGCCGCTTTGTGCTTGATGGCCACGAGATTGCCCTGACGCGTAACGAGGGGGCCAACCAGCTTCATGGTGGCCCGCAGGGGTTTGACCGCAAGATCTGGCGCATCGTCGCCGTGTCTGACCTCGCGGTTACGCTGGCCCACACCTCGGCCGATGGCGATATGGGTTATCCCGGTCAGCTTGAAGTGCGCGTGACCTATCGCTTTGATCCGGAGGGGCGGTTCTGGATTGTCATGCAGGCTGAAACCAGCGCTCCGACCGTGGTGAATCTGGTCAACCACGCCTATTTCAACATGGCAGGGCACGGCTCTGTAATGGGGCAACACCTGCGGATTGCGGCGGCGCATTACACCCCCGTCGATGCCTCACTGATCCCGACCGGAGAGGTGCTATCCGTTGCGGGCGGCCCGTTTGATTTTCGCGATTTGCGCCCGATCGGGCAGAGCCTGCCGGGACCGATGGGCTTTGACCACAACTTTTGCCTGTCCGAACCCTTGCGGCCCTTTGCGGGCGAAGGGCTGCGCCCCGCAGCCGAGGCGGTCGACCCGGCTTCGGGCAGGCGCATGGCAATCTGGACATCAAAGCCCGGCATCCAGTTCTATTCCGGCGGATATCTGGACCAAAGCCTGCCAGGCAAGGCGGGCCAGCCCATCGGGCAGTTTGGCGGCTTTGCGCTGGAGACGCAGTTTTTCCCCGATAGTCCGAACAAGCCGCAATTCCCCTCTGCCCGGCTTGATCCGGGTCAGTTCTACCGCCACGTCATGGCGCTGGACCTGACTGCCGCTAGGCCAGGATGAAATCGCGTACGAACTGCGAGGCCGGTCGGGCGCGGATATCGGCGGGTTTGCCGATCTGTTCTATCCGACCCCCATTTCGCGACCCTGACATGACAACCACAAGATCGGCCAGCTCCATCGCCTCTTCCTGATCATGGGTCACAAAGACCGTGGTCAGGCCGGTTTCGTCATGGATGTCGCGCAAGCCTTGCCGCAACTCTTTGCGCACCTTGGCATCCAGCGCGCCAAAGGGTTCGTCCAGCAACAGCATCCGGGGCTCGATCGCCAGCGCACGGGCCAGCGCCACGCGCTGCCGCTGACCGCCGGAAAGCTGGCTGGGATAACGCCCGCCAATGTCCGGCAACTGAATCAGCTCCAGCAGCTTTTGCACCCGCCGGGTGATTTCTGCCTTGGGTGGGCGGCTGGCGCGGGGTCTGGCGTTCAGGCCATAGGCGATGTTTTCAAACACCGTCATGTGCCGGAACAGGGCGTAGGACTGGAAGACAAAGCCGGCGCGCCGCTCTTGCACCGTCAGGCCGGTGGCATCCTGCGCGTCAAACAGCACCCGGCCGGAGCTGGGAAACTCCAGCCCCCCCAGAATGCGCAGAAGGGTGGTCTTGCCGGAACCAGATGGCCCCAGCAGCGCCACCAGCGCCCCCGAAGGGATGGCCAGCGATACTGGCGTCAGCGCGGCAGTGGTGCCGAATTGCTTGGAAATCTCGTCGATCTCGATCCGCATGGCTGGTCCTTTCAGGGGCGGTGATTGGCGGCCAACGCATCGGCGTGGGCAATTTCAAGGGCGGTCTTCAGCGCCAGCGTAACCAGAGCAAGCAGCGCCAGCACCCCGGCCAGCGAAAACGCGGCGACCGAAAGGTATTCGTTGTACATCATCTCGATGGTGATCGGCATGGTGGCGGTTACGCCCCTGATCTTGCCCGAAACAACGGCCACTGCGCCAAATTCGCCCATCGCACGGGCATTCGCCAGCAAGACGCCATAAAGCAGCGCCCAGCGGATATTGGGCAGCGTGACGGTTGCAAACACCCGCCAGCCGCTGGCCCCAAGGGTCAGCGCTGCCTCTTCCTCGGCCCGGCCCTGTTCGATCATCACCGGAATCAGCTCTCGCGCAACAAAGGGGAAGGTTACGAACAGCGAGGCCAGAACGATCCCCGGCAAGGCAAAGACCATGGGATAACCCATGCCCACCAGCCAGCCACCAAAGGCCGTGTTCGCGCCAAAAGTCAGCACAATGCACAACCCCGCCACCACGGGCGAAACGCTGAAGGGCAGGTCGATCAGCGTGATCAGAAAGGCCTTCCCGCGAAAGTCATACTTGGTGATGAACCAGGCGGCGGCAATGCCGAACACCGCGTTCGATGGCACGGCCAGAACGGCCACCAGCAGCGTCAGCTTGATCGCAGACAGCGCTTCGGGGTTGGCAAGCGAGGTTATCGCCTCGAACCAGCCCTTGCGCAGCGCCTCATAGAATACGGTGATCAAGGGCGCGAAGAGCAGAACGCCCAGAATGCCCAGAACCCCCACAATCAGCGCGGTGCGGAACAGCGGGGCCTCGGTTGTGACGGGGCGCCAGGTGCGAAGGGGCATATCAGACATAACCGATCCTCCGGCGGCTCCAGACCTGAACCGCGTTGATGACGAACAGCATGGCGAAGGAAATCACCAGCATGGCCAGGCCAATCGCTGTGGCGCCGACATAGTTGAACTCTTCCAGCTTGATGACGATCAGCAGCGGCGCGATCTCGGTCTTCATCGGCAGGTTGCCCGCAATGAAGATGACGCTGCCGTATTCACCCACCGCCCGCGCCAGCGACAGGGCAAAGCCGGTCAGCGCAGCCGGGGCCAGCATTGGCAGGATGACCCGGCGGATGGTGTGGGCACGGGTCGCGCCAAGTGTGGCAGATGCCTCCTCGACCTCTCGGTCGATCTCTTCGATCACCGGCTGCACGGTGCGGGTGACGAAGGGCAGGCCGACAAAGACCAGCGCGATGAAAATGCCGATCGGTGTGTAGGCGATCTTGATGCCCATCTCCTTGGCCAGTGCGCCAAAGGCCCCGTTCGGCGCGTAAAGCGCGGTCAGCGCAATACCGGCCACTGCGGTGGGCAGCGCAAAGGGCAGATCGACGGCCGCATCGATCAGGCGGCGGCCCCAGAACCGGTATCGCACCAGAATCCAGGCCAGTGCGACCCCGAACACCAGATTGAACAATGCCGCATAGAACGACAGGCGGAACGACAGGAACAGCGCGCCCCAGACGCGCCGCGTGTTCACCTCGTGCCAAAGGGCCGGAAAGCCGGCCGTGGCGCCCTTCAGAAGAAGGGCGCCGATGGGCAGAAGCACGACGAGCGTCAGCATCGTCAGGGTGATCCCCGCGCTGACAACAAGGCCAGGTATGGGGGA
>CALRKX020000032.1:0-11476 GCA_943368305.1 Erythrobacter sanguineus | reverse complement strand
CACGCAGAACGCGAAGATGCCTGCCCTGTCAAAGACCCAGCTTTTTGGCCACCATCTCGGTGATGACAGCCGGGTTTGCCTTGCCGCCCGTGGCCTTCAGAACCTGGCCAGTGAACCAGCCCGCAAGACGGGCGTTGACCTTGGCTTTCTCGACCTGCTCTGGGTTGGCCGCGATCAGATCATCCAGCGCCTTTTCAATCGCGCCCAGATCGGTGACCTGTTTCATGCCGCGCGCGGCGGCAATCTCTGCCGGATCTCCGGGATCGGTCCACAGGATGTCAAACAGGTCTTTCGCCATCTTGCCGGTGATCTCGCCCGATCCCAAAAGATCCAGCATCGCGCCCAGCCGCGCCGCCGAAACCGGGGTTTCGGCGATGGTCAGACCTTCCTTGTTCAACCGCCCGAACAGATCGTTGATCACCCAGTTGGCGGCAATCTTGCCGTCGCGCCCGCGCGCGACGGTTTCAAAGAACGCCGCCGCCTCGACCTCGGCTGTCAGCACGTTGGCGTCGTAATCGGTCAGACCGAAGTCCCCCATGAAGCGCGCCTTCTTGGCGTCGGGCAGTTCGGGCATCCGGGAAGCAATCTCGTCCACCCAGTCCTGTTCGATTTCCAGTGGCAGCAGGTCGGGGCACGGGAAATAGCGGTAATCATGCGCCTCTTCCTTGCTGCGCATCGACCGGGTTTCGCCCTTGTCCGGGTCATAGAGCCGGGTTTCCTGAACCACCTTGCCGCCATCCTCGAGAATGGCGATCTGGCGGCGCGCCTCGTAATCAATCGCGGCCTGAATGAACCGCATCGAGTTCATGTTCTTGATCTCGCAGCGCGTGCCCAGATGGCCGAAATCCTGCGTCGCCTGATATTTCTCATACTGGCCGGGCTTGCAGACCGACACGTTCACATCGGCACGCAGATTGCCATGCTGCATGTCCCCGTCGCAGGTGCCCAGATAGCGCAATATCTGGCGCAGCTTGGCGACATAGGCCGCCGCCTCCTCCGGCCCGCGAATGTCGGGGCGGCTGACAATCTCCATCAGCGCAACACCGGTGCGGTTCAGGTCAACAAAAGACATCGTGGGGTCCAGATCGTGAATCGATTTGCCCGCGTCCTGTTCCAAATGGATACGTTCAATCCGCACCAGACGCGCGACGCCCGGCCCCATCTCCACCAACACCTCACCCTCGCCCACGATGGGATGGTAAAGCTGGCTGATCTGATAGCCTTGCGGCAGGTCGGGGTAGAAATAGTTCTTGCGGTCAAAGGCCGAGCGCAGGTTGATCGCCGCCTTAAGCCCCAGCCCCGATTTGACCGCCTGCTCGATGCAATATTCGTTGATCACCGGCAGCATCCCCGGCATCGCCGCATCGACAAAGGCGACGTTGGAGTTCGGCTCCATCCCCACTTGCGTCGAGGCTCCCGAAAACAGCTTGGCGTTGCTGGCAACCTGGGCATGGATTTCCATGCCGATCACCAGTTCCCAATCGCCCTGCGCCCCGGCAATTACCTTGGGCTTGGGCATCTCATAGGTCAGGTCAAGCATAGCGGCCTCCGTCGGTGGGTCCGGCCTTCTTAGGCAGGGCCGCAGCCCCTCGCAAGGGGCGGGATGGGCGGAAATCGGCCAATACCGGCCATGCTGCGGCTGCAAAGGTTGTCCGAATCGTCGAATCAGCGCCTAAGCCCCCGGTCGCGCCACGTTTGCGTGATGCTGCCTGTAGGACCCTGATGCGCCGCTTTGCCCTGATCGCCCTTGCCCTGTCGCTTGCCGGCTGTGTTTCGCCCTCGAACGGAACGGATGTCAGCCGCTTCTCGATGGCCTGGGACCACCGGCCCGAAGCCGCGCATTGGACGATCAGCACAATGTCCGCCGTTGCCGCCGAAGACCCGGTGCTGGCCGCACGCATCCCCGCCGACATCGAAACCTGGTGCCCCGGCTATGAGGATGGCACGGTCAGCGAACGCCGCGCCTTCTGGACCGGGCTGATCTCGGCTGTGGCGCGCTATGAAAGCAGCTGGAACCCGCGCGCAGCGGGGGGTGGCGGGCGCTACATCGGTCTGATGCAAATCTCGCCCCGTTCGGCAGCGAACTATGGCTGTGACGCCAACAGCGCGGCAGAACTGAAGGATGGCTCTGCCAACCTGCAATGTGCGGTCGAAATGGTGGCCTATCATGTCGCCAGCGACGACATGGTGGCCGGTGGCGGCAACAGGGGCATCGGCCGCGACTGGATGCCCCTGCGCGACAGCAAGAAGCGCAAGGCCCTGGCCGCCTGGACCCGCGAACAGCCCTATTGCAAATAAAAGCGGGGGCGCTTCGCCCCCCGCACCCCCCGAGAGTATTTGCAGAAGGGCAAGCCGCAGGGCCTGCCCTCTTTCATTTGCCCTTCTCGAAATACTCCGGGGGGCCGGGGGCTGGCCCCCGGTTCAGCCGTTCAGCATCCGCCCCGCCATTTCCGACACATCCCGGCTTAGTCCGGGGGCCGCCAGAATACGCGCCAGTTCCGCGCGGATCATCCCTTGCCGGTCGGCGTCATAGCGCGGCCAGGTCTCGAATGCGGTGGACATTCGCGCTGCAGTTTGCGGGTTCAGCGGATCAAGCCGGATCAGCCAGTCGGCCAGCAGCCGATAGCCCGATCCGCTCTCATGGTGGAACCCGGCATGATTGCCCGTCAGCGCCCCCAGAACCGCGCGAAAGCGGTTGGGGTTTTTCATGTCAAAGTCCGGTCGCGCCGTCAGCCGGTTGACCGTTTGCGCCGTATCATCGGGGGAGGACAGGCTGACCTGCACAGCAAACCATTTGTCCATCACCAGCCGGTCGCTCTGCCATTTGTGTTCAAAGGCGGCCAGTTCCGGCCCGCCCTGCCCGGCCTCCAGCAGAATCGCCAGCGCCCCGAAACTTTCGGTCATGTTGGTCGCTTCGGCAAAGGCCGCCTGCGCCGAGGCACCCCCGTTCAGCCGGGTCAGGCCAGCCAGAGCGGCCAGCCGCAAGGCGCGCTTTCCTGCGGGGCCAGCCCCCGGCGAAAACGGCCCCGGCACGCGCATGGCGGCCTCCAGGTCCGGCAGACCGGCGGAAAGCCGTTCGGCCACCGCCCGCGCCAGCGCCTTGCGCGCGGCATGGATGCGGGCGGGGTCGGGTGTGTGGCCCGATTGGTGCAGGGTGGCGGCCATGTCATCTTCGCCCGGCAGACGCAGGGCAAGCGCACGGAAGGCCGGGTCAAGGCTTTCGTCAAAGGCAATCGCCGCCATACCGTCCAGAAAGGCCGACAGAGGTTTTGCGCCTTGGGTGATCATCCGCGCCAGCACCTCTTTGGCCAGCGACCGACCCGCCTCCCAGCGGTTGAACGGGTCGGTGTCGTGGGCCAGAAGGAAGGCACGCTCGGCGGAAGGCACCTCGCGGTCCAGAACCACGGGCGCCGAAAAGTCCCGCAGGATCGAGGCGACGGGCCGGGCGGCCAGCCCCTCGAATGCGAAACTTTCAACAGGTTTTGTCAGTTCCAGAATCGTGGTCGGCACCACCTCATCCCCGTTGGGGTTCAGCAGCCCCACGGCCACCGGAATGACCTTGACTCCCTTGTCGGGCTGGTCCGGCGTGGCCGGGTTTTCCTGCGCCAGAGTCAGCGTATAGGTGCCGCCCTGCGCGGCGGGTGACCATGCCTCATAAACCCTGAGGCGGGGGGTACCCGCCTCGGTATACCAGCGCTTGAACTGGGTCAGGTCACGACCCGTCGTATCCTCGAACACCTTGAGCCAGTCTTCAATCGTCGCCGCCCGACCGTCATGGCGGGTGAAATACAGGTCCAGCGCACGGGCATAAGCGTCTTCCCCCACCAGCCGCCGCAGCATCCCGATCACCTCGGCACCCTTTTCGTAAACGGTCGCGGTGTAGAAATTGTTGATCTCGACAAAGCTGTCAGGGCGGACAGCATGGGCCAGCGGCCCCTGATCCTCGCGGAACTGGCGGGCGCGCAGGGCCAGAACATCCTCGATCCGCTTGACGGCATGGCTGCGCATATCGCCCGAAAACTGCTGATCGCGATAGACTGTCAGCCCTTCTTTCAGGCACAGCTGAAACCAGTCACGGCAGGTGATGCGGTTGCCGGTCCAGTTGTGGAAATACTCATGCGCGATGATCGCCTCGACGCGGGCAAAATCATCATCCGTCGCGGTGTCGGGGCTGGCCAGAACCGCCTTGGAGTTGAAAATGTTCAACCCCTTGTTCTCCATCGCGCCCATGTTGAAATCATCAACCGCCACAATGTTGAAAATGTCCAAATCGTATTCGCGGCCATAAACCCGCTCATCCCAGGACATAGAGGCTTTGAGCGCCTCCATCCCCCAGGCACAGCGCCCCTCATCGCCGGGGCGGACCCAGATGTTCAGATCGACCTTGCGGTGCGACATGGTGGTGAAGGTATCGGCATGCGCCACCAGATCGCCCGCAACCAGTGCAAACAGATAGGCCGGTTTGGGCCAGGGGTCATCCCATTCCGCCCAACCGGGGCCAGCCCCCACCGGATTGCCGTTTGACAACAGCACCGGCAGGGCGGCCTGAACCCGCACATGAAAGCGCGCCATCACGTCAGGGCGGTCGGGGTAATAGGTGATCTTGCGGAACCCCTCGGCCTCGCATTGCGTGCAATACATGCCGTTCGACATATACAGCCCCTCCAGCGCGGTATTGCTGGCGGGGGCGATTTCGACCTCGGTTTCAAGGGTAAAGGGGCCGTCGGGCAGGTCGGCTGCGGCGATGGTCAGCCCGGTGTCGGACAGACCGGGCGTGACCGGCGCCCCGTTCACACGGGCCGAAATCAGATGCAACGCCTCGCCGTGCAGAAACAGGTCATGCCGCCCGGGCCGCGCCGGGTTGGGCGCAAAATCCAGCCGCGCCCTGACCCGCGTTGCCATGGGCGCAAGGGTGAAATCCAGCCGGACCTGCGGCAGCAGGAACGGAAAGGGCTGGTAATCGGCAAGATAGACAGTGCGCGGATCGGACATGCGGGCCTCCATTTGCCTGAACCTATGCCGCTGCCCGGCAGGCGCAACCCCTTGCCGAATCTGCGCCTTCGGCTATTTCTATGTTCCATGAATGTTCTGGTCTGGATGAAGCGCGATCTGCGGGTGACCGACCACCCGGCCCTGACCCATGCGGCGCGGCTGGGGCGGGTGCTGCCGCTTTACATTCTGGAACCCGAGTACTGGCGGCTGCCCGACACCTCGGCCCGGCAATGGGATTTTACCGCAGAATCTCTGGAAGGGCTGCGGGCAGAACTGGCGGTGCTTGGCGTCACGCTTGCCCTGCGCAGTGGTGACGCGGTGGAGGTGCTGGAGCGGATGTGTCACCGACATGCCATCACCCGGATCGTCAGCCATGAGGAGACCGGCAACCTGTGGAGCTTTGCGCGCGACCGGCGCGTGGCCGCCTGGGCGCGGGCGACGGGGGTGGAATGGACCGAGCTGCCGCAATCGGGCGTCCTCCGCCGCCTGCCCCACCGCGACGGCTGGCAGGCCCGGCGCGATGCCTTCATGGCAACCCCTGCCCTGCCTGTTCCCGATATGCGGCCCCTCGAAGGGGTCGAACCCGGCCCAATCCCCACCGCCCGCGCCCTGCGGCTGACCGAAGACCGCTGCCCCCACCGCCAGCGTGGCAACCGGGCCGAGGGGATGCACCTGTTGGACAGCTTTCTGACCACCCGCGGCGCGCCATACCGCGCCGCCATGTCCAGCCCCCTGACGGGAGAGCGCGCCTGTTCGCGCCTGTCACCCCATATCGCCCTTGGCACCCTGTCGCTGCGCGAAGTGGTGCAGGCCACCACCGACCGGCAGGCCGAACGCCCATCGGGTTGGGGTGGGTCGCTTGCCAGCTTTCAAAGCCGCCTCGCCTGGCGCGACCATTTCGTACAAAAGCTCGAGGATCAGCCCGATATCGAAACCCGCTGCCTGTCGCGTCTGGCCGAGGGGTTGCGGCCGCGTGAAACCGATGCGGCGCGGTTGCAAGCCTGGGCCACCGGGCAGACCGGATTGCCCTTTGTCGATGCCTGCATGCGTTATCTGGCGGCAACGGGGTGGCTGAACTTTCGGATGCGGGCGATGGTGATGGCCGTCGCCTCCTATCAGCTCTGGCTGGATTGGCGGGCGACCGGGCCGGTTCTGGCGCGGCTGTTCACCGACTACGAACCCGGCATCCACTGGCCGCAGGTGCAGATGCAATCGGGGGTTACCGGCATCAACACGCCGCGCATCTACAACCCGGTCAAACAAGGGATGGACCAGGACCCGACCGGCACCTTTACCCGGCGCTGGTTGCCCGAACTGGCATCGGTGCCCGACGCCTTCCTGCAACAGCCCTGGCTTTGGCCCGGCTTTCAAGAATTGTCGGGCCGCCGCTATCCCGAGCCTGTGGTTGACCCCACCAGCGCCGCGCGCGCGGCCCGCGATGCCGTGTGGTCGCTGCGCCGAGAGGTTGGCGCGGCGCAAGAGGCCGGGCGCATCGCCGCCCGCCATGCCAGCCGCAGCCCGCGCCGCGCCTTGGCGCCTCGGCGGGCACAGGCCCAATTGTCGCTGGACCTGTGATGCCGAAGATGCGCAGGAAATCGGACCTGCCAGTCAAAGCCTGTGCCACCTGCGGGCGACCGATGGTGTGGCGCAAGGCTTGGGCCAAGGTGTGGGATCAGGTGCGCCATTGCTCGGACGCCTGCCGCAAGGGCAGGACCAAGGCCTAGCCGCCCAGCACCACCTTTTCCAGCTTGCCCAGCGTCTGCTGGCCCAACTCGACAGCGCCAAAGCCCTTGGCGGTTTCGAACTCTTCGCGCGTGATGAACACCATGCCCAAAGTGATCTTTGTCGCGCCACCGATGTCTTCGAAACTGGCCCAGGCGTCGGCATGTTTGGGGCCGTTTTCCCCCCAAAGCAGCGTGTATTCGATACGGCTCTGCGGCTGGATCAGCGTATAGCGGTGATGGTTGGGGTAAACCGTGCCATCGGGGCCGATCATGTCGAACACCCATTCGCCGCCCTGGCGCAGATCAATCCGGCTGGTGCGGCAGGAAAAGCCGTCCGGTCCCCACCATTTCGGCAGGCTGGCCTCGTTCAGCCAGGCGCCCCAGACCAACGGGAGCGGGGCCTTGATGACCCGTTCGATCAGCATGGTGCGGTCTGCGGCGACGGTCATTTCATCAGCCCCTTGGCATAGTCTTCCAACTGGGTCACAACCGTTCCCCAACCGTCGAAAAAGCCCATGTCCTCATGGCTTTTACGGGTATCGGCGTTGCGGTGCCGCGCGATGGCCGTGTAGGTGGTTCCCCCGCCGGGCGCATCGGCCAACAACAGGATCGCTGTCATGAAAGGGTCGGGCGCGGGCTTCCAGCCTTCGGTATAAGTGTCGGTGAAAACCAGCTTTTCGCCGGGAACAACCTCCAGATAAACCCCGTTGTTGTTCATCACATTTCCCTCGACATCGAAGGTGGTATTGAACCGGCCACCAACCCGCAGGTCGATATCAACCGCGGTCACCTTGTGGGGCCGTGGAATGAAGAAATGCGGAATATGCCTTGGTTCTGTCCAGCATTCCCAGATCAGCATACGGGGGGCTGCAAGGGTGCGGGTAAAACTCAGGTCAGTGTTCGGGTCCAGTTCCAGCGTCATTTCGCGCGCTCCTCCATCAGTTTCATCACATAATCATCAAGCCGCTCCAGCCGCGTCTCCCACAAGGCGCGCTGCTCGGCCAGCCAGTCGGCAGTGGCTGCCAGCGTCTCGGGTCGCCCCCGGCACAGCCGCGTACGACCGGTCTTTTCCGTCTCGATCAGCCCGGCCTCTTCTAGCACGCCCAGGTGGCGCATGACCGTCGGCAGGGCGAGGCCGGTCGGCCGCGCCAGTTCGCTGACCGGCACCGCCCCCTTGCCAAGACGCGCCAACATGGCGCGGCGCGTCGGGTCGGACAGCGCCTGAAAGATCAGGTTAAGATCGGGATCATAGTTAGCCATAAAGCTAAGTATCATGCCGCCGCCCCGCCTGACAAGGATTTTCAGGCAAAGCACGAAGAACATTCGCGCCCTGCAAGGTTGCAAGCCCGGCCCCGCTGGCCGTATCCCTTGGCATGCAGCCTGGCAGGAGACAGACATGACAACGCGGTTGGATCGGAACGGATTGCAGGTCGATGCCCGGCTGGCGGCCTTTGTCGAAGGCCAGGCCCTGCCCGGCACCGGCGTGACCGCCACAGGCTTCTGGGCCGGGCTGGCAGCCGCGCTGTCCGATCTCGCGCCGCAAAACCGTGCCCTTCTGGCCCGACGCGAGGAGTTGCAGGCCCAGATCGACGACTGGTATCGCAGCCGCAAAGGCCAGCCGTCTGACCCCGCCGCGCAAGAGGCGTTTCTGCGCCAGATCGGCTATCTTCTGCCCGAAGGCCCCGATTTCGCGGTGGAAACCGCGAATGTCGATCCTGAAATCGCGCTGATCCCCGGCCCGCAACTGGTGGTTCCGGTGATGAACGCCCGCTATGCGCTGAACGCCGCCAACGCCCGCTGGGGCAGCCTGTATGATGCGCTTTACGGCACCGACGCCTTGGGCGATGCGCCCGCTGGCAAGGGCTATGACGCCACACGCGGCGCGCGCGTGGTCGCCTGGGCCAAGGCGTTTCTGGATGGGGCCACCCCCTTGACCAGCGGTTCCTGGGCAGATGTGACGCGCGGCGCCGACCTGCCGGGCCTGCTCGCCGATCCCGCCCAGTTCGTCGGCCACACCGGCCCCGCCGCTGCCCCCACCGGCCTTTTCCTGCGCAACAACGGCCTGCACATCGAAATCATCTTCGACGCCACCACCCCGACAGGTGCGGCAGACCCCGCCCATATCGCCGATGTCCGGCTGGAATCGGCGATGTCCGCCATTATGGACTGCGAGGATTCGATCGCGGCGGTGGATGCCGAGGACAAGGTTCTGGCCTATGGCAACTGGCTGGGCCTGATGCGCGGTGATTTGACCGAACAGGTCACCAAAGGCAGCGCCACCTTCACCCGCCGCCTGAACCCTGACCTTGCGCTGACCGGGCCAAATGGCGCGCCCGTTACGCTCAAGGCCCGCTCGTTGATGCTGGTCAGGAACGTCGGCCACCTGATGACCAACCCCGCAATCCTGCTGCCCGATGGGGCAGAGGTGCCAGAGGGCATCATGGATGCCTTTGTCACCACGCTCTGCGCCCTGCATGATCTGCGCAAGGCAGAGGGCCCGCGCAATTCGGTCGCCGGATCGGTCTATGTGGTGAAACCCAAGATGCACGGCCCGGCAGAGGTGGCTTTTGCCTGCGACATCTTTGCCCGCGTTGAACAAACCCTGGGCCTGCCCGCCAACACCGTCAAACTGGGCATCATGGATGAGGAACGCCGCACTTCGGTGAACCTGCGCGAATGTATCCGCGCCGCGAAATCACGGGTGGCCTTTATCAACACCGGCTTTCTGGACCGGACGGGGGACGAGATTCACACCGCGATGGAAGCTGGCCCGATGATCCGCAAGGGCGACATGAAAAACGCCGCCTGGATCAAGAGTTACGAGGACAGGAACGTCGATATTGGTCTGGCCTGCGGCCTGCAGGGCCGCGCCCAGATCGGCAAGGGCATGTGGGCCGCCCCCGATCTGATGGCCGCGATGCTGGAGCAGAAGATTGCCCATCCCAAGGCGGGCGCCAACTGCGCCTGGGTGCCCTCTCCCACCGCAGCCACCCTGCACGCCACGCATTACCACCGCGTCAATGTGCTGGCCCGTCAGGCCGAGATTGCGGCCCTTGGCCCACGCGGCACGCTGCGCGATCTGCTGACCGTGCCGGTGGCCACGGGCGTGAACTGGTCGGATGCCGAGATTCAGGCCGAGGTCGAGAACAACGCCCAAGGCATCCTTGGCTATGTGGTGCGCTGGGTCGATCACGGGGTCGGTTGTTCCAAAGTGCCCGACATTCACGATGTGGGCCTGATGGAGGACCGCGCGACTTGCCGGATCTCGTCGCAGGCGCTGGCCAACTGGCTGCACCACGGGGTCATATCCGCAGCGCAAGTCACGGCCGCGCTGCGCAAGATGGCGGCCGTGGTGGACCGCCAGAACGCGGGCGATGCGGCCTATCGCCCGATGGCCCCCGACTTTGACGGCCCGGCGTATCAGGCGGCCTGCGATCTGGTGTTCAAGGGGGGGGCGCAGCCCTCGGGCTATACCGAGCCGCTGTTGCACCGCTGGCGTCAGGTGGTGAAGGCCGGCAACGGTGCGTGAAATCACGCACCCGCCCCAAGGCCCGCACCTGTGATCCCGCAGGGTGCGTGCCATGCACGCACCGCTGCCGCCCTAGCCCGCGTCCACCGACAGGGCATGGATGCGCCCCACCACATCGCCCAGCGCCTGATGCACCGCCCGGTGCCGGGCCACCCGCCCCATAGCGGCCAGCGCGGGGGCACGGATCTTCACCGCGAAATGGCTTTCGCCTGACCCGTCATCGCCCGCATGGCCGGCGTGCTTGTGGCTTTCGTTAACCACCTCCAACGCGGTCGGCGCGAAGGCAATTTCCAGCCTTTGACGCATCTGTGCTGCAATCTCCATCCCGAACCCCTTTTCCTTCCGCGCCAAATCCCTAAACTTGCAGCCCCGAGTCGGAAAGGCCCCACCATGACCAAAGGCAACCCCTTCGAATTCGATCTGCGCGTGTCGGCAGACAAAGCCAAGCGCAAGACCGGGCGTCGGGGCGGCATGTCCGGCGCTTTTGAAACCTCGCGTCAGGCCTGCGAATTTCCGGGCTGCAAGGAAAAGGGCGTGTTCCGCGCCCCGAAATCGCCCGACCATCTGGACGAGTTCTTCTGGTTCTGCAAAGACCATGTGCGCGAATATAACCTGAAGTGGAACTTCTTCGGCGGCGCGACCGACGACGAGATCAAAAAGCTTCAAGACCGCGACCGGACGTGGGAGCGCGAGACCAAGCCCTTCAGCCAGAAAGATGACGGTCGGGCCTGGCAGCGGCTGGGCATCAACGACCCCATGGCGATTCTGGGCGAGAAAGCCACCCAGAACCCCGGCAAGGTCACGGCTGCCGCGACGCGCAAACTGCCGCCGACCGAACGCAAGGCGCTGGAGATTCTCGATGCCCGCGACACCTGGAGCCGGACCGAGATTCGCAAGCAATACAAGCTTTTGGTCAAAGACCTGCACCCTGACATGAACGCAGGCGACCGCAGCGACGAGGACCGCCTGCAAGAAGTGGTCTGGGCCTGGGACCAGATCAAGGAAAGCAGGTATTTCAAGGACTGAGCCGCGCCGCGCGGTCCACCGCGACCGCGCCCGCCACCCAGACCAGAAAGACCAGCGGGCTTTGCACTATCCCCGCCCCCACAAGCGCAATCCCCAGGGCCATTCCCTCTATCGGGCTGGGCGGCAGGACGATCGTCGCCAGCAATGCCCCGCCCAGCGCCGCGCCGCCACAGGTCGCGCAAACCGCCCCAAGTGCCGACCATCC